>VGQR01000072.1 GCA_016882345.1 Cyanobacteria bacterium K_DeepCast_35m_m2_023 | reverse complement strand
GATGCCCAGGGGCACCTGCACGAACGGTGCCGGCATCACCTTGGTGGGCAGCAGCCCGGTGGCGCCCCCGCCCGTGTCGCTGCTGCTGGGGTCGGCCCCCAGGTCGATCAGGCGGGCGCGGGTGGCTTCGTCCCAGTCGTCGGGCCGCCGGGGATCAAGGTTGAAGCCCGTGTCCAGATCGAGCACGTCGATCGGCGGCAGCAGGGCGTGCAATCCGCGCGCCAGC
Source organism: Cyanobacteria bacterium K_DeepCast_35m_m2_023 (assembly GCA_016882345.1). Next base: position 7,888 of record VGQR01000072.1, on the reverse strand, counting down.
ACCGATTTGCCGGTGCCCCGCCCGCCGGCGATTACCACGCCGCCCAGGCCCGGATCCACCGCCGCCAGCAGCAGCGCCAGCTTGAGCGTGCCGTGGCCGGTGATGGCGGCCAGCGGAAAGGCCCGCGCGGCGGCCTCGTTGATCGCCCCTGTGGCTCCCGCGCTGCCCGCAACCATCCCGCTTGCCACCATGGAGTGGTTCAGGCCCAACATTGTGCGCGCCAGTCTCGCTGATCAGGGCCAGGAGCCGCTCCAGCGGCTCGCCGATCGTCTGGCCCTGGCCCTGGTGCGCCCCGACACCCTCGCCATTGCCCTGGGCGCCAACCTCCCCAGTCCCGCAGGCGAGCCGGCAGCCACCCTGGCGGCGGTGAAGCCCGCTTTGGAGCAGCTGCTGCGGTCTCTGGGCGGGCGCTGCCATTGGTCGCCGCTGCTGCGGACCGCGCCTGTGGGTGGCCCGCCGGGCCAGAGCGATTACCTCAATGCTGTGGTGGTGGTGGAGTTGCCTACTGGGACAACGGGCGGCAGCGATCCAGCTCGGGCCACAGCGCAGGCGCTAGCGCTGCTCCAGTCGCTGCAGCAGCTTGAGGCCCGCTTTGGACGGCCCCCCCTGGGCCAGCGCCAGCACTGGGGGCCGCGCAGCCTGGACCTCGATCTGCTCTGGTGGGGTGAGTTGCGCCTCGATCTGCCCGCAACCCCCACGCAGCCGGCGCTGCAGCTGCCCCACCCCCGCTGGCGCCAACGGACCTTTGTGCTCGACCCGCTGGCGGCGTTGCTGGAGGGGGGCTACCGGCCCAGGGCCTGAGCAGCTCGAGCCCTTCCAGGCGCGCCTGCACCTTGAGCACCCGGTCCACACGATGGGTGGATTGGTGCGATCGATCCGGTTCTGCCGGGTTCCCGGGTCTCAGGACCAGTCGTTCGGCGGCCTGCAAGTGGTGGAGTTCCACGCTCAGGCAACGAAAGCCATCGGCGTCCAGCAATGCCCGGCAGCGTTGCAGCGCTGGCCTGAGCCAGGGAAGCCGCCCGTTGTGGGCCGCCTCTGAGAGCTGCTCCAGGCTCGCCATGCTCACCCACACGGCGGCGGTGGGTGCACGCAGCCAGCGGCTCCATCTGTCGGGCAGCAGACCGGGGAACCCCCACCACCACAGCAGGATGTTGGTGTCGAGCAAGACGCCGCGCAGTGGGTTGCTGCCCTGGCCCACGCAGTCAGGTGGTGGAGGCAGTAGGGAGCGGGCCCACCGGAGCAGCCTCTGCTGCAACCCCGGATCCACGCCCTGCCTGAGCAGAACGGTGAAATCACTGCCCAGGGCCTCCACCATGAAGCGCCCATAGGACGGCCTTGGGCGCTCGGGTTGCTCAGGTGGCATCAACCGGGCCCAGGGCCGGCCATAGCGCGTCAGCACAACCGTCTGGCCGGCATGGGCGACATCCACCAGACGGGACAGCTGCGCCCTCGCTTCACGCAAGCTGACCTCAATCCCATCCATCGCCATGAACGCTGCCCCGGCTGACAACCGGCTCCAAGCGTTCCCACCCGTCAGGAAGGCTGGCTGGAAGGCAGGGCTGTCCCCATGGAGTGGGAACCGCTTCAGAAGGTTGACACCATTGTTTGCACCTTCCACAGGTCTGCCGAAACCATGCCTCCACTGCCGAAACCATGCCTCCACTGCCGAGACCATGCCTTCGCTGCCGGAACTTTCCCTCGGCTGTCAGCACCAGCCCTCAGCGGCCTGAACCTTCCCGCCGTTCTCTGAAGCGAGCCCTCCAGTCGCACCGGCAGTCTCTGGTGGTGCGTGGCTAGCCCATCGGTGCTGCGCGAAGCTGGGCTTCCTTCTCTGGTCGGTCTTCGCCCGACTGCTGCAGCAAATGGCGCCCCTGCCCACCCCTGAGCCCGCGCGCCTTCTGGAAACCACGGCCAGCCTTGATGCCCGCAAGCTGCGCTTTGAGATCAACCGCGTGCAGCTGCCCATGGGTGTGGAGGGCAGCTTCGGGGTGATCAAGCACCCCGGCGCCTCGCTGGCCGTGCCGGTGCTCGACGACGGACGCATTGTGATCCTGCGGCAGTACCGCTTTGCGGTGGCCACGCGGCTGCTGGAATTTCCGGCTGGGACCCTGGACCCAGGCGAAACGCCCCTGAGCACCATGCAGCGGGAGCTGCAGGAAGAAGCGGGCTACAGCGCTGCCCGCTGGGATGCCCTGGGCGCCATGTTGCCCTGCCCGGGGTATTCCGATGAGGTCATCCACCTCTTTCTGGCGCGGGAGCTCACGGCCCTGAGCGAGCGGCCCCCTGGCGATGACGACGAAGACCTGGAGGTGCTGTTGATGACCCCGGCTGAGCTCGATGCCGCCCTGGACAGCGGCGATGAATACCTCGATGGCAAGAGCCTGGCCGGCTGGTTCCGGGCCAAGCAGCTGCTCGGGCTCTGATGGCGGCCGAGCGCTGGCTGTTCTGGCATCGGCGCGATCTGCGCCTGGCCGACAACCGCACCCTGGCGGCGGCGGTGGGTGCCACCCCGGCGCTCACGGGGGTGTTTGTGCTGGACCCGGCCATCCTGACGTCGGCCGCTGGCCATCCACCGATGGCGCCGGCGCGGCTGTGGTTCCTGGCCGAGAGCATCAAGGAGTTGCAAGCCAGCTGGCATGCCGCCGGCAGCCGCCTGTTGATCCTCCAGGGGGATCCAGCTGTGCTGGTGCCACAGCTGGCCCAGCAGCTGGGGGCGGCGGTGGTCGCCTGGAACCGCGATATGGAGCCGGCCGGCCGCGAGCGAGACCGCTGCGTGGCCCGGGCCCTGCAGGCGGTGGGTCGCAAGGTGCTGGTCGACTGGGATCAGATGCTGGTGCCCCCCGAGGCGCTGACCACCGGAGCCGGCGACCCTTACCGGGTGTACGGCCCCTACTGGCGCAGCTGGCGGCGGGCCGTGGAAAGCGCCACCCTTGCCAGCGGCTCGGCTGGGATCGATCCCCTGCCGGCCCCGAGCGCCCTGCACGATCTGGAGTCGGACCAGCTGGCTGCCCTGGACCTGATGGCCGGTCAGGCAGCGCTGGAGGCTCTGCTGGCGGCCCATGGTTTTGCCGGGGTTGACCTGTGCCCCTGCCGCCCGGGGGAAGCGGCGGCCCAGCGCCAGCTGGAGCAGTTCTGCTTTGGTGCTGTTGCAGGCGACGGCGCGGCGCTCAGGGGGGGGCGCCCGCCGTTGTGGAGCTACGGGATTGGTCGCAATGAGCCGGCCGCAGCCGGGACCTCGGCCCTGAGTGCGGCGCTCAAGTTCGGCACGCTGAGCCCCCGCCAGGCCTGGGCGGCGGCGCAGCAGGCCCGCGACCAGGCGGCGCAGCTGGGCGGCGCCGCCGAGGCGCTCGAGAGCATCGGCGTCTGGGAGCAAGAGCTCGCCTGGCGCGAGTTCTACCAGCAGGCGCTGTTTCACTATCCCGAGCTGGCCGAGGGGCCCTACCGCCCGCAGTGGAAGCACTTCCCCTGGGAGAACGACCCGGCGCGGCTTGTGGCCTGGCAGCAGGGGCTCACCGGCATGCCGATCATCGATGCGGCCATGCGCCAGCTGGCGGCCAGCGGTTGGATGCACAACCGCTGCCGCATGATCGTGGCCTCTTACCTGGTCAAGGACCTGATCTGCGACTGGCGCCTGGGGGAGGTCCACTTCATGCGCCACCTGGTCGACGGCGACCTGGCCGCCAACAACGGTGGCTGGCAGTGGAGCGCCAGCAGCGGCATGGACCCCAAGCCACTGCGCATCTTCAATCCCGCCACCCAGGCCAGCAAATTCGACGCCGAAGCCAGCTATATCCGCACCTGGCTGCCCGAGCTAGCCCACGTGGCCACCCGCGATCTGATCAGCGGCGAGATCGGCGCCTTGGAGCGCCGCGGTTACCCCGAGCCGATCGTCAACCACAAGCTGCAGCAGGCTCGTTTCAAGGCGATCTACGCCAGCCTGCCGCGCTGACGCTCACCCGCCCGCCCGCAGGCGGCCAGGGGCCTGTTAGACGGCGACCGCTTGGCTGGAGGCCGCAATGGCCTGCAGCACCGTGACCACCTGCTGCTGCTGCTCGCTGCTGAGCTCAGGGAAGATCGGCAGGCTCAGCACCTCGCTGCAGAGCCGTTCGGTCACCGGCAGTGAGCCGGGGCCATAGCCCAGGCCGCTGTAGGCGGGCTGACGGTGGATCGGGATCGGGTAGTAGATGATCGTGTTGACGCCGGCGACGGCCAGTTGCTGCTTGAGCCAGTCGCGGCAGCAGGCCTCGGGCAACGCAAAGCTGGCGCTGTCGCTCGAGGGGGTGCAGGCGCTGCCCGGCGAGGCGGCGGCGCAGGCTTTGGCACCGGTCGGACAGCTCGGCACCCGCAGCACGAACTGGTTCCAGCTGTGCCCGTCGGGCCCGGCTCCGGGCAGCACCACCCCGCGTAGGGCGCCCAGCTGCTCGCGATAGGTCGTCGCGATTGCGCGGCGGCGGCTGATCCAGTACTGCAGGCGGGGCAGCTTCACATTGAGAACCGCCGCCTGCACCGTGTCGAGCCGGCTGTTGTAGCCCAAGGCTGTGTGCAGGTAGCGGCGCGGCATCCCATGCACGGCCAGTTCACGCACGGCCTGGGCCAGGGCCGGGTCCTGGCAGGTGACGGCGCCGCCATCGCCGGCCCCACCAAGGTTCTTGGTGGGGAAGAAGCTGAAGCACCCCGCGTCGCCCCAGCTGCCCACCGGTTTGCCGGCCCAGCTGGCGCCGGTGGCCTGGGCGCAGTCTTCGATGACGTGCAGACCATGGCGCGCGGCGATCGCGCAAACCCGCTCCATGTCGACCGGGCGGCCGAATAGGTGCACCGGCAGCAGGGCCCTGGTGGCCGGGGTGATGGCGGCCTCGAGCTGATCGAGATTGATCAGATAGCTCGATTCGTCGACATCGACGAACACCGGTGTGGCGCCGACCGCACTAATCGCCTCGGCGGTGGCAAAGAAACTGAAGCTGGCCGTGATCACCTCATCGCCCGGCCCAATGCCCAGGGCTCGCAGCGCCAGGATTAGGGCATCGGTACCGCTGTTGCAGCCGATGGCATGGGGCACCCCATTGGCTTCGGCAAAGGCCTGCTCAAACGCACCGATCGCCGGCCCGCCGATGTATTGACCACTGCGGACGACTGCCAGCACAGCCTGATCGAGCGCATCGCCGAGCTCACGGATCTGCTCGCTAAGACTGAACGGTGGCACCTGCATGGCAGCAACCTTACGCCGATCTGCGGTTTCGCTTCAGCTTTGCATCACACCGAAGACCTGGGCTTCAGGGGTCGGGGACGTTTCTTGAGCAAAGCTGGAGCAGCTCTTTGTTCAATCGGCCCGCTTTGGTTGCGTTGCGATCCCATGGCGACCCCGCGTCGCCCGGCTGCTGCTGGCTGGTGGCGCTGCTGGTGCTGGTCAACCTGGCCGGCTGCGTGCCCGCTCAACGGCGCGCCAGCTGGGCGATCTTTGCGCTACAGCGCCGGGTTCCCCACGACGGTCTGGCTGTGGTGAGCCAACCCGATGGCTACGGGTTGCACATCTGGGTCGAAACCGACACCAGCCAAAGCGGGGTCTGCCGCCCACGCTGGAGCCCCGATCCAGCGCGGTTGTTTAACGGCAACGGCACGGCGCCGTTCAGTTCGGGGCTGGCCAGCCGCGACGAATTCTTTGCGGCGGTGGCGCGGGCCGACGTGCGCCGGGCCCTGAGGCGTCAGAGCCAGGCCCTGTGCCAGCAGCGTGCCCCCCGCAGCAGCTTTGCCTGGGTTGACCCCCCGCGCCGTGCCGACCAGGTCAAGGACCCCAGCTTCCCCATGCTCGAGCAGAGCGAACTAATCAGCGATCCCAACGAGGTGCTGCGTCGCGAGGGTGAGCTGCTCAACCGCGCCGAGTGATCGGGTCGTGGCCGGGCTCGTTCCAGCCCTGCCAGATCAAAGGTTCGGCCCGTTTCCAGTAGCGGCTGAACCGCCGCAGGTCCTCGGTTGTGCCGCGCCCTGGTGCCGGCAGCTCCACCAAGGGCGGTACAGGCAGCACAGCGACCGGCAGCACACAGGCAATGGCATGGTGGATCGGCGCGAACCGCGGGTCCACCGCCGCCGTGGTGATCACCGCATCGGCCTGGTGCCGGGTGGCGAAGGCCAGCACTTCGGCGGCGACATCGCCACGGCGCAGCGTCACCGGCAGCGCCAGCAGGCATTCATAAAGAAATCCCAGCCGCTTGAGGCTGATGCCCTGGCGCTCGATCAGGTCGGTGTCGAACACGAACACCGCCGGCCGCCCCGGATGGGCGACCAGCGCCGGGTTGTCGGGCCCCAGGGCCTCGCCGTGGATCCACACAACGGGGCGGTTCATCGGCGGGGTGGCATCGCTTCGATCGCGAACAGCCGCGCCTGCAGCTGCTCGTAGCTGGCCGCAAACGGGCAGCCGCGGCGGGCCAGCTGGCAGCCGTTGCAGTAGCGGCCGCTGCTGAAGCGCTCGAGGTTGGCTCTGTTGAAGATGTAGGGCTTGTGGCTGAAGCTGCTGGCCACCCACTGCCAGCTCAGGTTGTTGCTGGCGGGATCGCCATCCAGCAGGTGCTGCAGGAACCAACGGGCGCCGGCCTGCCAGCGCACCCGGCGCCAGTGCACCACGTAGGCCGCCAGCCACATCCGTGCATGGTTGTGCAGCCAACCCGTGGTGGTTAGCTCTGCCGAAAAGCCATCGATGCAGGCCAGCCCGGTCGTCCCTGTGGCGATGTCGGCCGGCAGCTCGGCGGCATAGGACTCGGGGGAGTGGCCGGTTTTGAGCGGCTCGCGGTCGTCCCAGATGCCGTCGCCCAGTTGGGTCCAGAGGCGCTGCCAATAGTCGCGCCAACCCAGCTCGTTGATAAGCTTCTCGCCCTCAAGGCGGCGGCTGATGCGCCACAGTACGGCGTCGCGCACCGCCGCCAGGCCCAGCACGCCATGGCGGATGTAGGGCGACAGGCGCGTCACGGCGCCGTCCAGGTGGTTGCGGCTGCGGCCGTAGGCACCGGGGTCGACCGCCGCCAGCCGCTCCTGGGCGGCGGCCCACCCCCCGACGATCGGACTCAGCTCCCCTGAGGCCTGGGCAAAGAGCTGCTGCAGGGTTTGCTGCAGGTCCTCGCGGCTGCTGAACGTGCGCGGCAGATCGTCGGCCGCTGTGGCCCAGTCGAGAGCCACGGCCTGCAGTGGGGGAGAATCGCCCGATTGCATCTGGCGCGTCGGTTGGCGTGCTGACCACCATGCTCCTCGATCTGCGCGGTAAAAAGGCCCTGGTCACCGGCATCGCCAACAACAAGTCGATCGCCTGGGGCATCGCCCAGCAGCTGCATGCCGCCGGCGCCGAGCTGGGGGTCACCTACCTGCCCGACGACAAGGGCCGCTTCGAGGGCAAGGTGCGCGAGCTGACTGCACCGCTGGCGCCCACCCTGTTTGAGCCGCTCAACGTGCAGGACCCGGCCCAGATCGAGGCCGTGTTTGACCAGGTCAAGCAGCAGTGGGGTTCGATCGATGTGCTGGTGCACTGCCTGGCCTTTGCCGGCAAAGACGAGCTGATCGGCGATTACAGCGCCATCAGCTCCGAGGGCTTTGCCCGGGCGCTCGAGGTGAGCGCCTACTCGCTGGCGCCGCTGTGCCGCTACGCCAAGCCCCTGTTCAACCCCGGCGGCAGCGTGATCACCCTGAGCTACCTGGGGGCCGAGCGCGCCATCCCCAACTACAACGTCATGGGTGTGGCCAAGGCGGCTCTGGAGGCTTCGGTGCGCTACCTGGCGGCCGAGCTGGGCCCCGAGAAGCAGGTGCGTGTGAATGCGATCAGCGCCGGCCCGATCCGCACCCTGGCAAGCAGCGCCATCGGCGGCATCCTCGACATGATCCACAACGTCGAGGCCAAGGCGCCCCTGCA
>VGQR01000071.1 GCA_016882345.1 Cyanobacteria bacterium K_DeepCast_35m_m2_023 | reverse complement strand
CAGACGCTCACAGAGGTCGGCCAGCTGGCGAATCACCTCCTGCCAGCCATCGGGATCCCGCATCAGCGGGGTGAGATCGCGGAACAGGATCCCGGGCTTGGGAAAATCGGGGATGTCGCGCACCAAAGCCCGCAGATTGACACTGGTTGTCGTCATCACCCAGGCATGCGCGGCCATGGCATCATCGCAGCCATGGCATCCGAATCTGCGTCGCCCCTGCCCCGTCGCGGCCTCGAGCGGCTCGATCTGATGCTGCTCTGCGCCGAGGCCCTCGACCTCAATGGCGCCGAAGCAATGCTGTGGCTCACCCAGGAGCTGGGTTACGGCGACCTGTTTCCCAGCCGTGTCGCGTTGTGGAAGCGCCGCTGCCACAACCCCCTGCGCCGCCAGGTGCGGCGCGAGGCGCTGAGCAGTGCGGAAACCGACGCCCTGATCCGCATCCTCTGCAGCCAGGGCGATCGCCTGTATCCCCTGTTGCGGGCCCTGCTGTCGAGCCAAGAACCGGCCGACCTGACCCGCGAGCGCTGGCAGCTGTTTGAAACCCGCTTTGGGGAGCTGCTGAGCGAGCGCATGAACCTGCGCCGCGGCGCCATTCAGCGCCTGCTCGACCCCGAGGCCGGGGCGGAGCAGCGCCACCAGCTGATCTGCGCCATGGCCCTCGGCGCTGGCCATGGCGGCTTTGAGCGGCTCAAGGCCAGCCTGATGGACGCCGCCTCATGACGCTCGCAACCGGCCCTGCCCCAGACCTGCCATGAAACAGACCCTGCGCTTTGACCAGATCAGCTGCCGCCTGCAGGTCGAGGGGCTCCCCGATGTCTCGATCGGCCAAAGCGGCGAAGCGATCGGGATCCTGACGGGCTGGACCCTGCAATGGGCCGGCCGGCCCGAGCTCGAAGGCAAGAAAGAACACCTGATCGCCCTGATGCAGACGGTGCTGCCTTACGCACGCCGGTTGATCAGCGCCGCACCCTGCCCCATCGGCGGCAACGAGGCCGCCGTGAGCCTGGCCCCGCTGTCCCCTCGGGGCCACCGGCTGCAGCTGCGCAGCAGCCAGCCCGATACGCCTCCGCTCGAGGTGCAGCTCGACGATGCCGAACTGGCCGATCTGGTGCGGGTGCTTGACCAGCTGCGACTGGATCCCCGCCTGCAACTCGACCTCACCCTGCCCCCCGAGCTTCCCTTGCGGGCCCGCGAGCTGAGCAGCCGCATCCCCCGGCGCCAACGGCTGGCGGCACCGGCTGCAGCCGTCGCTGTGCTGGTGATCACCGCCGGCGCTTCGCTGCTGTGGCCGACACCCAAACCAGGCAGCCCCCAACCGGCGGGCGTCAGCAGCAAGGCCAGCAGCAACCGCTAACCGCCGCCAGCTGTTGACTTCAGCGCTGGCCTCAGCACACTGGCTCTACAGCTGTCATCCCAGCATTCATGGCGCTCTCCTGGCCCCAACTGCGCATGCGGGTCGCCAGCCTGGGCGCCAGCCTGGGGGTGGTGGTGCGCAGCGACCCCGAGGTCTGCGGCCTCAGCGGCGAGACGTTCCACATCTCCATGCACCACGGCGGCCAAGGCGACTGCAATGTGGGTGATCTCCATCTGATCGACTGCCCCAACGAACTGGTGCTCAGCGAATTCGAGCGCTGGATGCGATCGGCAGGCCATCAGCTGGATCCTTGAGCATCGCCGCGATGAAGCCTGCTGCGATCAAGTCCAACCGTGACTGTGCCCGTCGCGTGTTCCAGCGGCGGCGCCCCCCGCGGCGCTGGAAGCAGGCCTTCAGCGGTCTGCTGTTGATCGCCTTGGGCTGCGGCTTGCTGGTTGGGCTGATGCAATTGCCCGAGCGGCTCGACACCCTGCTGCTGGTCAGCACCGCCATTGCCAATCTGATCAGCGGCCTGGGGCGCTGTCTGATCGGCCTGATGCAGCTGCTCGGCGTCCTGCTGCTGGCCCTGCTGGCGATCGGTGCCCTGCTGTTGCTGATCGGGGGCGCCCTGCGCCTGGTGCGGGCCCTGCTGTTTCCAGGTCATGCGGTCCGCGGCAAGCGAACCCAGCGTTAAACCCACCCTGAGCCATGGCCAAACACAAGCACCACAAGCACGACGCCAGCGATCGTTACCACCCCTCCCAGCTCATGGATGATCTGGCCGGCGCAGCCGAACCCGGCAACGGCAGCAAACTCGCCCGCAAGCTCTACGACCAGGAGCTGAGCCGCCTGCAAGTTGAGCTGGTCAAAATGCAGTACTGGGTCAAAGCGACGGGCTTTCGCCTGATCGTGCTGTTCGAAGGCCGCGACGCCGCCGGCAAAGGGGGCACGATCAAACGCATCACCGAACCGCTCAACCCCCGCGGCTGCCGTGTGGTGGCCCTGGGTACGCCCTCGGACCAGCAGAAGAGCCAGTGGTACTTCCAGCGCTACGTCGAGCACTTCCCCGCGGCTGGAGAAATCGTGATCTTTGATCGCAGCTGGTACAACAGGGCCGGCGTCGAGCGAGTGATGGGGTTCTGCACCCCGCAGCAGGTGGACGAATTCATGCACTCGTGCCCCGAGTTCGAGCGCATGCTGGTGCGCTCCGGCATCGTGTTGCTCAAGTACTGGTTTTCGGTCAACGACGCCGAGCAGGAGGCCCGCTTTCAGGCCCGCATCGATGATCCAACGCGGCGCTGGAAACTCAGTCCCATGGACCTCGAGGCCCGCGACCGCTGGCAGGAGTTCTCCCATGCCAAGGACGCCATGTTCGCGCACACCAACATTCCTGAGGCCCCCTGGTTCACCGTCGAGGCCGACGACAAACGGCGGGCGCGGCTCAACTGCATCCGACACCTGCTGAGCAAGGTGCCCTATCGCGACATGACGCCGCCGGCCATCAAATTACCGCCTCGCAAAAAGGCCAAGCCCTGCGAACGACCGCCCCGGCAGGAGCAATTCTTCGTGCCCAACGCCTACCCGTGAAGACGCTGGAACCACAGGCCGGCCAGCTGCCAGCTGCTCCACAGGAACATCCCCAGGATCAACCAGTTGAGCCAGGCCGGGCGCTGGGGGGACTCAGGTCCCATAAAAACAATGGTGCAGTTGTGCAGAAGACGTCGCCTCTGAGATTGTCGCTGCAGTGGCGACAAACAACAGCAGACGCAATCCTTGATCACTGCTAGCTTACAGCCACCAAAGGACAGGTCAGCGCGATGTGCAGTGACGACCTCCAGACTTTCATCACATGCCTGAAGGCCGCTTGTTCAGGCCATGGCGAAACTCGAGGCTTTCGAGGTGATCGACCTTATCGCCCTTGCCAAAGACTAGGGCCGCTCATCCAACCTTGAGGAGTGGCCAACACGTCAAGACGAGCAGATGTCTGCTGAGGAGCCTGAGTCCGTCGCCGTTGCGCGACCATCAACCCATGCAATGACCATCACCCAGTACTGCACGAACCTGACCTGCAGACCAAAGGCGAAGATGATAATGCCACCGAAAATTAGCAAACAAACGACATACTCAATCAGTTGACGCCCCCTTTAATTCTTGCTCTGTTGACATCGTGGCCATCGATCTCATCGCCGCTTATCACAATTCGGGCTTTGCTCAGCTGGCCGATGTGATCGTTGACTTTTATCAGCGCCGCCAGGACCTCCACCAACGCGGTGCCAGCTTTGGCGGAGCGGGCGAACACACAACACAGAAGATTTCGACCGACATCTCGCTGGTGGCGATCGATCGCAGCGACCCCGAGTCCCATGGCCTGGCCCAGACCATCCTGAGGGCGGTCAACGCAGGGCTGGAGCGTTACCTGAAGGAACGCCCGCTCTTCGCCCAGGTGTGTCCCGAACAGAGCCTGTTCATCCCACCGCTGTTCAACATTCAGCACTACGCACCAGGCGAAGGGTTCAAGGCTTGGCACTGCGACTGGAGCACGGCCAGCGACGCCACCGAGCCAAACCAGCGAGTCCTGGCCTGGATCCTGTACTGCAACGACGTCAGCGACGGCGGCACCGAATTTCTGTGGCAGGAGCGCCACATTGAGGCGATCAAAGGCCAGCTGGCGATCTTCCCAGCCGGGATAAGCCACGTCCACCGCGGCCGGGTCTGCAGCACCGCCAGCAAAACCATTGCGACCGGCTGGATCAATGCGGGCACGCTGGATGCCTATCTGGCGCGCCTACACCAGCCATAGTGGAGACGGTGGGTCCCCACGCAACATCCCCATGAAACGCCTCGCATCACCCCTGCTGGCCTTCGCGGCAGGCACAGCCGTGCTTTTAGGCAGCCATCCGGCCCTGGCCCATGGCAACGCTGCCGTGGGGCTCATTGGGGGAGTCACGCACCCGCTGCTCGGCCTCGATCACCTGCTGATGTTGGTGGCCGTGGGTGGGGCCGCGGCGTTGATCAGCATGCAGTTAGTGGTGTGGGCCCTGGCGGGAGCCATGGTCGGCGCAGCCATCGGCAGCAGCGGCATCAGCGTCGGCACCGCCGAAGTGCTGGCGGCACTCAGCATCTCAGCCGTGGCTTCGATGACACTGTTGGCCACCCGCATCAGCGCGGCAAGCCAACGCGCCCTGCTCAACCGACTCGCCTGCACAGTTGTTGCCGCCGGTGTCGGCATGCATGCGCTGTTGCACGGCCTCGAGGCCCCGCAAGGCAGCAACGCCATGCTGTGGTGGGGGGGCGCACTATTCAGCTCAGCCCTGGTCTGCGGTTCCACCTACCTACTGCTGAAACGCCTGCCCCTGCTTTGGGGTCAGGTCTGTGCGGCAGTCCTGCTGTTGCTTGGTACGGGGTTGGCCCTGGCGCCCTTAGCCCTGGCCACGGGAAACGTAGCTGCAGCAGCCTGAAGCTGCCATACGTCCCCATGCGTTGGGTTGCACACACAGAAGTACCGGGCTATTGCGCGTCAGCGCGACGATGGCGAGGCAGCAAGTGAGACATCCAGCCCCGGCTCATCAAGACAATCGTTCAACCACATCGGCAGGCTTAACTGTAGCTCCAGTCAATCCTGCAGCGGATATGGCATAAGCCAGGGCGATGGGGCTTTCAGGGGTAACTTTTCTCACGCAGACCACACTGATTGCTTGAATCCTCGATTGCCGCTTGTAATGCACCATTAAAGCAATCCCATACACCGATAACGAGAAGAATTGCCCATAGCTGAGAGACACTTTGGCGAAAGGTCTCACGACTATCCCCACATGAGTGATGAGAACACCACTGAAGTGGTGCCAACCATAGTCGGCATCTTGGATCAATCAGCCCAGGGTAGGCTTCAAGCAATCAGCCTCACTCGCCAACCGATCGCAATCGAGGTCGAATCCATTTCGAAATTCTGCTCTCTACGGTTTCAGAATCGAGATCTCCAACAACAGTTGCAGACACGCCAGACCCGCTGCTAGTCATTGAAACTCAGTCCTGTGTCGGCTGGGAGCTCACAGCAACCAAGTTGAGACGAAGGTCGAGTGCATGTTCGGCAGATAAGGTGCCATGGGCAGCGAAGGGGGACGTCTCTGGCGACGCCACTACTCCTCACACTTCAAAACGCATGTCCCAAGAACGGCAGGTGGACTCCATGCATGGCGTTGAAGGCATCACGCCGGGCCTTGCTGACCAATGCGCACCAGCGGCAACTGAGCCAGGCGCCCTCCTGGGGCCTGGCGGAGCCCGCAGATCCGCGCACAACCGATCCACAGAGGCTTTACAGAACTTCATACAATGGCGGAGGTCATCGAGCGGTCCTGGTCGGGTCCGCTTTTTTGTTGGGGAGCGCAGAGCCACAGGATGGCGCCTTCACCAACACCGCTTCAGCGGTTGAGGGCCTTCCAAATCCACCAAACCACCACTACCAGCAGCACCCACGGCAGCAGCGCCCTGAAAAGAAGCAGCACAGCCAGAACGACCAAGGCAGACACTGCAGTTCGCTTCGTCAGCTCCTTCGCCTCATCAGTCATGAAGCGCCAGCGGGGGACCAGAGACATCGCACAAGTACGAGATGGCGCCCCAATCGTCACACCTTGGTGGGATAGGTCCAAATCGGACAACGGTTGCTCATGGCCATCCATGCTGGAACAACCAGCTGCCAGACCCTGCAGACACAAGGGAGGCCATGGCAACTGCTGAAGTTCTGGCGGCGGGCACAACGGCGGGCAGCAGACGGCATCTGTGCCAATGCCCTCACCTTCCACACTAGGTCCACGGTGAGTGGAGGACCCGTTGCGGCAAAGCAGTCGCCACCAAGGCGGGTTGGCTGCAATCAAGCCAATGGGCTCACTTTCACGGCGCACCGGGACATCACCGAATCTCAGGCTCCCGCCGCCGCGATCATCGAGCGCATCGCCTGGTGAGAGATGCTCAAGCAGACGTGACGACAGGGTTACTGGAGGCATGTCGACTGGTCCAATGCGGACACCGCCTGGTGAGGGCAGAGCCCCGAAGCACCACGGCGCCCCAGACCCTGCATAACCCGCAGGGCTGCTGGGATCCCGAGTAATTGGCGCAATTGCCGCACCTGTCAGCCCAGACCACGAACACAGGCAACCTCTTAAGGATTTCTTCAAGTTTGAGGGCTGGGGTTTCAATTCCGGGGTCACCTCAATCACTCTTCACCAAACAGCGGGGGGGTTGAGGCTGGAAATTCAGGAGAACGTCCAGCACCTGCAGGGACCATCACTGCTGATCCGTGGCCCGCAAACAAGACAGACGTCAGCACAGCACGGGCCATGCCTTGGACCAGGAGTCGCTGGACCTGGATCCAGGCCAGCTTGAACTGACAACGCTCACTGTTCAACCGCTGGGCCAAGGGGTGTTCCGTAACACATCAGTAGACGGAGGTCTAGAAGGGGCGGATTCAAGCTGCAGCAACGGTTCGCACGGCTCCTGAGGGAGCATTAGTTGGGCTCACCAAGGTTCAGCGCGACTCCCAAGGGGTTACTGAAAAACAGCACTTTGTCAAAACAGCACAAAAAAATCGGCCAAATTACATATTACAGCGAACGGAGTGCTTGCTTGGAACTGTGTAGGTAGCTGTGATCTACCAGCGAACCAACGACCAGCCAAACCGCTTGTCGATCCCAATCGGTGAGTTTCGTTCCCCGAAGCGCATCGTCATCACACTGTCCCATGGGACATACCAGGGACTCATTGATCGCAGTGATCAGACTGGGCAATCGCCAAGCAAGCTGGCGGCGTTCCTACTGGAGTTAGAACGGCCGCGTCCCTTCTTGTGGTGTAAAACCCGAGGCCCGATTGCCCTGATCTGAGTGTGATCAGGGTGGGATGACGGCGTGTCATTCCCGAGGCACAGATGCACCTCGTCTTTCCACAATGAATCCAAGCGAATGACTTGTCAAGTCTTTCGCTTGTGCTGATAGGTCGTTATTTCTAAGGCTGTTGTCTGGTCCGCGCCGATAGTGGCGCTTTTGCCTGAGGCTCAGGCTGCGGCTTCCTGCAGCGAGGCCTGCGCCGGCAGTGTCTCCAGGGGCGGGATGGCGGCCATGCTCTCGGCCGAGAACATGCGCCGACCCTCCAGCTGCCAGTGCTCGTCCTGCTCCAGCAGCACTGCCCCCACCAGGCGGGTGATGGCCGCGTCGTTGGGGAAAATGCCCACCACGCGAGTGCGGCGTTTGACCTCCTCGTTCACGCGCTCCAGCAGGTTGGTGCTCCAGACCTTGCGCCAGTGGGGCTGCGGGAAGTGGCGGAAGGCCAGCACATCCTCCTTGGCCTCCAGCATGAGCTCAGTGGCCTTGGGAAAGCGCTCAGCCAGCGAGGCGGCCAGGTCATCCCAGCGCGACTCGATCTCCTCAGCGCTCTCCTGGGCAAACACACTGCGCAGGGCAGCCGTGACCATGCCTTGGTGAGCTTTGGGCACCCGCTGCAGCAGGTTGCGGGCAAAGTGCACCCGGCAGCGCTGCCAGGCGCAGCCCTGCAGCTGCCGTCGGATCGCCTTGGTGAGGCCCACGTGGGCGTCGCTGATCACGAGCTTGACCCCGCTCAGACCGCGCTGTTTGAGCGAGACCAGGAACTCGCTCCAGAAGCCCTCGCTTTCGCTGTCCCCGACCTTGAGGCCGAGCAGCTCACGGCGGCCGTCAGCGTTCACTCCCATGGCCACCACCACAGCTCTGGAGCAAACCTGCAGCGCCTTGCCCAGGCGGCCGTGCAGGTAGGTGGCATC
>VGQR01000070.1 GCA_016882345.1 Cyanobacteria bacterium K_DeepCast_35m_m2_023 | reverse complement strand
GAGGTCTACCGCCTGCTGCAGGCTGGGTCATTGCGGCCGGCAGCCATGAGCGCATGAAATCGGTGACAGGGTGCTCAGTCCCCCGATCAGGCTGGCTGCTGCCCAGGGAAGTGGCCCAGCCAACCTGATTGCGGAGCTTGCCCATCGTCCTCGTCCAATCGGGAAAAGCCCAGAAGGGCTTGACGATGCATAGGAGCATCAACCTGCTGAGACAGAACATTTAGGTGCCTTGGATCAATGGGGCGTGAAAGATCCGCCAGCAGCGGTCGACTCGATCGAGCCGCGCAGCGTTTTGCCGTCGCAGACCAACTGGTCGAGATCCGTTGCACCGCCTAGGATCTGGGCCAGCGTCCAGTCACGGATGGCCGCGCAGATGGAAGCCACATCCACCTGCAGGAAGAAGTAGCGAAAAGCTGAATCTGAGGGCGGGCGCTTGAGCTCTATGCCGAGCGTCTCGGTGAGAACGCCGTGGTGGCTCCGGGCAAAGCGCTCCAGATCGCGCAGGCTCTCGCACTTGCTCAGGATCCCGAGCACCGCCACCAGCAGCAGGTACCAAGCCGGAATCCGGATGCCCCGCCGCATCCGGGTATCGGGGATCGCCTTGAGGAACCTGATCAGATTGAGATCGCTTGCAGCAGTTGCGGTTTCGAGCACGGACGAAGAATGACCGCAGCCATCGAACCCGATGAATACAGCCAGGCGCGAGCGCCTGTCACATACTTTGAATCAGCCCTGCCAGCAGCAGGGCCAGGGGCAGCAGCAGATGCGCGAGATGCACGACGAACCCCAGCAGTGGGCAGGGCCCTCAGGCTGGCGGGCTGCAAGCCATCGGGCAATGCTTCAACCCAGCCAGGTGGTGGCCAGTCCAGCCCAAAGCAGCTTCGAGAGAAGATGCAGGGTCTGGTCGATGCGCAGGGAGTAGCGCTCGCGGCACTTGACGAAATCAACGAGGCCATGAACGAGCCATTCCGCCAGACCGAGCAGGGTGCTGCCGGTAACCACCGCCACAACAAACCCATGGATCGCAGCGTGGGAGGCAAGCCACAACTGCCAAGGCAGGGTGATGTCCTTACCGGGGCGTTTCTCCACCGCCATCCGATCGCTCTGGAGACCGAAATCCGCCACGAAGTGACCCATCGCCAACAGCAGAAAAAGGTCAAGCCCCGAAGCGATCGACGGCATGGCGGATGAGCAGGTGAAGCCTAAGGATGACAACTACTGAACGCAAATGCCATGCAGCCGCCTGGGCGGATCCTCGGCAGTCTGCTGCTGATTGCGCCATACAGGCGCGACGAAGCTCGCAAAAATCCAATTGGTTGGCGCCACCATCATGACAGAGATGCCAGCAGCGGAGGCAGGCCAGCTGATACTGGTGTGGCAGGCAGACCTAGTCTCGTGGATAGCCAACCCCCGCAGTCTGTGCAGCCTGCAAACAAGGCAATACCGCTAAAAGCTCAATCCAAGACAATCAGACCGTCACATTCAGTAGCCTCTGGTAAGGGGAATCTTCGGCTTGGGCCATCTCGTCGTGGCGACCCTGCTGCACCACTTGCCCGGCATCAAGCACCAGAATCAGATCGGCGTCGCGGATCGTGCTCAGCCTGTGGGCCACGATCAGCTGGGTGCAGCCTCGGCGACGTAAAGCCTGATCGACCAGCAATTCGCTGGCGGGGTCTAGGGCTGATGTGGCCTCGTCGAGCACCAGAATGCTGGGGTTCTGCACGAGCGCCCGGGCGATTTCAAGCCGTTGCCGCTGCCCGCCCGAGAGATTGCTGCCTCCTTCCCGCAAGACGGTGTCAAATCCTTCAGGTAGTG
Organism: Cyanobacteria bacterium K_DeepCast_35m_m2_023; assembly: GCA_016882345.1. Next base: position 6,376 of record VGQR01000070.1, on the reverse strand, counting down.
CGAGCACAGTGTCGAGTATCTGGGCGTCAGCGCAGGCCTCCCGCAGCTCCTTGTCGGTGATTTGTGGATTCCACAGCGACAGGTTGTCGCGCACACTGCAGCCATAAAGATGGATCTCTTGCTCCACCATGGCCAGGGACGACACCGCGATCTCGCGCGGGATTGCTTCCAGTGGTAAGCCGTCGTAGAGAATGGCACCTGCTGTAGGCCGATACAGCCCGGCGATCAGCCGCGCCAGCGTGCTCTTGCCCGAGCCGCTGCCTCCAACAAAGGCAATGCGCTGGCCGGAATTGATCCGCATCGAGAGCCCTGCTATCAATGGTGGCTTGATGGGCACATAGCCAAAGCTGAGATCATTGATCTGGACTTCGCCAGACAAGCGGGTTCGGACTCCTCCCCAGCTCTGCAAAGGCGGCGCCTGGGTGACAACGGCATCGCGGGGCTGCTCGAGCACATCTTCAAGGCGCAGTACCTCGGCTTCGAAGTCAGGAAGGCTCTGCACAAATTCGATTACATTCTCGATTTCTCCCTTGAGGCTCAATGTGATCGCCTGGGCAGCCAGGAGCATGCCGAGGGTCAGCTGACCCTGGATGACAAGCCAAAACCCCACCAGCAAAATCGCAATTTCGTTGAACGTAGTTAACGCGCTGGGTATAACTCGGATTTTAGCGTTGAGCAACGCCAGACCCTGCACAGTGTTGAGTAGACGTGTCTGGTACCCGGCAAAGCGTTTGAAAATGTCGGCCTCAACCGCCGAGGCTTTGACGGTGTCGATGTGGCGAATCGCGCTGACTACAACGGCCTCGGCCTTAGCCGCATCCTTCTGCAATTTGAGGTTGGCGTCCTTCTGGACGCGCAGATTGAACACAACCACAAGGGCATTGACCCCAGTTGTAATACCGATGATCAGCCCCAAAAGGGGGCTATAGAGCATGGTGAGGATTAGGTAGAAGACCAGCAACACCAGCCCAGTAAGCATCGGGATCAGCCGCTCACCAATGAATTCGGCAATGCTGGTGTTGCTTTGCATACGGCTCGCAACGTCTGCCGCATAGCGCTGGGCGTAATAACTCTCGGGCAGGGCCAGCACCTGGTGCTCAAACTGTGCCGAAAACCGCCGGGCAAGCCGCTTTTCAAGGCTGCGACTGCCCACCAGCTGTAGGTGCATCATCAGTGCCTGGGCCGAGATGGCTATGGCCATGGCCCAAAGCATCGGCTTGAGCCAGCTATTGAATTCATTGCCGATAATTTCATCCATGTAGATCTGGGCGAAGATCGGCATCACCAGCTTTGGCAGGATCAGCAGCAGGCCGGCCAGCAGCACAAAGCCCACCCCCAGCGGCTCGCTGCAAAGGCGCCGCCACACGATCGGCCATACGGATGGTGCTCGGCCGCCGCGCTCGAAACCAGGGCCGGGCTCCAGCACCAGGGCAATGCCGGTATAGCTGATATCAAATTCCTCAAGACTCACTGTGCGTGGTCCGAGGGCCGGATCATTGAGCGCGACGCGCTCACCGGCAAAGCCCTCAAATACCAGAAAGTGATTAAATTCCCAGAACAGGATCGCCGGCGGTTTGACCTTGGCCAGGGCGGTTATACCCTTTTTGAAACCCTTGGCATTCAACCCAAGGCTTCGTGCGGCCAGAACCAGACTCGCTGCGTCGCTGCCATCGCGGGAAACCCCGCATAACTCGCGTAGCTGGGTCAGCGGAACATAGCGGCCGTAGTGCTGCAAGACAATACTGAGCGACGCTGCACCGCACTCAGTGTTCTCAAGCTGCAGCACCGTCGGGGTGCGCACCAGGCTACCCTGCATCCGCGCCTGGATCGGCTGCAAAAGCTGCTGCACCAATTGGATCAGGGCCACGGTCATGGCAATGTCAGTAGATGCCGCTGAGATCCCGCAGCAACGGGATCACATAACTGATCGGCCTGCGCTCTTCCGCCAGCACACGCACACTGGTCGGTGTGCCCGCGGTGAGGTTGAGATTGGGTCCATCACCGCTGCCCCAGTCATAGCCGCTGAAGGTCGTTGGTTTGCGCTGCAGGGAGGTGAGCACTTCAATCAGTGGTCCTTCGGTTTTGCCGCTCAACGCTTTGAGCCAGGCCGGGTTACCTAGCCGGCTGGTTACGGCTTCCTCGCTGACGGGCAGGGCGCGGATCTGCAGAATCCGCCCTTCGATGCCGCCATGGCGTTGGGCCTTGGTGCTGGTGGGCGTGATCTGCACCCGCTGGCCCGGTTTGAGCCGTTTGCCATCACCGGGAGCAAAAAATGCCAGGCTTTGCAGGGTAGTTGGGCTGCTGCTGCTGTCCAGCTCGAACAGGGTGCTGCCTTGCTGCACCACCTCGCCGAGTTTCACCTGCCGATCAACCACACAGCCGCCTTTCGGTGCGCGAACGATGGCCGTGGCCAAGATCGATCGCTCAAGGTTGCGGATCTGATTGCGTTGCTCCTGGATCTGCTGTTGCCGCTGATTGTTTCGCCCCTCAAGCTCGAGGCGCGTGGTGGTGAGCTGCTGCTGGCGCTGGGCCAGGTCGTCCTGACTGATGGCTCCACTGCGGGCCAAGCCCTGTACCCGGGCGAGCTGCTGTTGTAGTTCACGTTCGCGCTCTGCCGAGAGGGCATCTTCGCGGCTGTCCTGACTGAGCAGCAGCTGCAACTGACTGGCGGCCTTCTGGCGGTCAAGGTCCTGCTGAGTCGATTCAATGCGGGCCAGCGGGGTTCCCTTGCTGATGCAGTCGCCCACCTGAACCGTGAGCTCCGCGATGCGACCAGCCAATTCACTTTGTACGCGCTGCAGGCTTTCAGCACGGATCAGAACCCCCTGGCCATTGATGCGTACTGGGAGCCTCCCGAAGATCGACCAGATCAACAGACTCAGGCTGAAACCTGAGAGAGCCAGGATCAAAGTCCAATAGCTGGGTCGCAACAGTTGCATCGGTTGGTCGAGCTGTTCGGGGGTATTAAGCGCATCGAGCGCATTTTTACGAAACAGGCTCATGCGATTTGACGCTCCATCATGCGGGCAAACAATCCGTCTTCTGCCAACAGAGTGTCGAAGCCTCCCTGCTGGCGCACCTGGCCAGCCTGAAGCACCACAATCTGATCAGCATGGCGAATGGTGCTCAGGCGGTGAGCGATCACAACGCGGGTGATCGAAAGTTTCTCCAGGCTCTGGCTGACCACCGCCTGGGTGCGGTTGTCGAGGGCGCTGGTTGCTTCATCGAAGATGAGCACACGGGGGCGCCGCACGATCGCCCGAGCAATGGCGACGCGTTGACGCTGCCCCCCCGAGAGCGTGCCACCACCCTCCGGGATGACGGTTTGCATGCCCATGGGCATCTGCTGGATGTCATCGGCCAAGCCAGCCAGCTCTGCTGCCTCCCAGGCCTGCTCAAGACTGATCACCTCGCCGCCGGCGATGGCCTCAAACAAATTGCCACTAAACAAGGCATTGCTTTGCATCACCGTCCCGATCTGCCGCCGCAGACTATCGGGCCGCAGACCATTTAGCGGTTGACCATCATAACAAATTACGCCATCCTCGGGCTTATCGAAGGCCAGCATCAGGCGCACGACCGTTGATTTTCCGGACCCTGAAGGGCCCACAATCGCCAAAAACTGCCCGGGCCGCGCATGGAAGCTGACCGTGTCAAGCACTAGAGGTAGACCGGGCTCGTAGCGATAGCTGACACGGTCGAATTGCAGACCCCCCTGGAGCACAGGCACCTCGAGCAGGGCTTCAGAGACTTCAGGCGTAGCTTTAAGAATCGGCTGAGCACGCTCATAGATCACGGGCACATCAAAAGCTCCAACCAATAATTCAGCAAAGCTGGCCATGGCACCGATAAAGGTTCCGAAGGCAGAGAAAAAGCCAAGCAGCTGGCCGGCATTGGGAGCGGACAGGTTCGGCATTGATGCGGCCTCGGCCAGCAGCTTGGTGATCACCACATAGAGCATAAGATTGCCCAGATTGGGAATGATCGAGCCCAGCAGTTTGCCTATTGCTTCCTTGGCATCAAGCGCTTGTTCAAGCACCACAGTACGCCGGAACTGCTCGGCCCACCAATGAGCGGCTCGCGTCTCGGCCCCCGCAAGGCGCAGCTTTGAGACTGAGCTGATCAACTCAAGGTTTCGGCTCTGGGCCTGGCCGCTGATCTCTTCCTTCCTGCGCTGTAACGGACGGCTCTGGATGCCGATGATCGCCGTTGGGATCAGCAGCATCAGGGCGATCACAAAGGCCAGCAGGGTGAGCTTGACACTGATCTTGAGCAGGAACAATACGTAGATGCTGCTCAGCACCACCTTCAGCAGGCCTCCATCCAGCAGCGACTGAATTTCTTCACGCAGCTGATCAAGGGCGCCGAAACGAAGCTGTAGATCGCCGATCGAGTAGGTGCCGAAGAAGCCAATCGGCAACGACAGCATCCGCTGGATTGCAGCCAGTTGTGACCTGGCAGCCCCCTGTTGCTGTGGCAGCAGCAATGAACGGCTTTGGGTCCACTCCAAAGCCACGCGCGTTAAGCCCGCGGCGATCAGGATGCCGGCGATCTGGATCAATAGGCCAAGGTCCCGATCTGGCAGGGCCTGGTTGGTGATCACGGTGTTGAAGGTGGGCGTGAGCAGGCCCAGCAGCGTGGCCAGCAGCATCACGGCGACGCCGACCCGAAAGCCGCCGCTCAGGAAGCCGAGGCTTGCCCCCATTGCCAGCCCCGTGAAGCCCAGGCCAAAGATCCACCGGGCGGCGCCCACCTCGCGGCCGATGGAGAGCAGAAATCCCAGGGCCAGGCCGAGCAGCAGACCACCGATCACGAAGCGGGAACGGTGCTGGGGGTGGCCGTAGGCGAAGCGCAGCAGCCCGATGGTGGTGAGGTCCTGGGGTTGAAGAGCCGGGGTGACCGCCACGGCCCGCGGAGAGATCTGATCCAGGAGCCCGGGAACCTGGCTGAGTGGCCGTGGTTTGGCCATGCGGTCCGGCAACCACACCTGGTAACCCGCCGGTGTTGAGTGCAGAAGCAGGGGCGCTGAGCTCGGGTCGCCTAAAAAAGCGATCAGATCCCCGCAATCCTGGTGGCGAAGGTCACCTTGCAGGCTGACCTCGCGTCCGATCAGGCCATTGGCGCTCAGCAGCTGCTGCAGCTGCACGCGTGGTTCGGCGGCGGGCTGGGGTGGGAGCTTCAGCGTTGCATCGAGGCTTGGTTCAGCCCTGCGGCCCATCAGGGCCGTAACACAGGCCTGCAGTGGGTCGACTGTTGCGCTGATCTGCTGGTGCGCGATGCCTTGGCCTTGCAAGGCCTGCTCCAGATGCAGAAACAGCCGCAGGTCGCTGCCTGGATCCAGGGGTGAATGGGCAGTCTGGAGCCGTTTCAGGCGGCTTTGGGCCTCGGCCCAGACGGCCTGAATCACGGCTCCTAGAGGAGGTTCGCCAGCATCACCCCACCCCGGTGGCTGCGGGAGTGCTGCGTTGAGGCGTTGCCGCAGTTCCTGATCATTGAGCACTGCATCGGATTCGAGCGGTTCCAGCTCGCAATCGTTCAGGGCGCGGATCCGCAGTTCGGACGTTGCATCGAGCCCAGCAGGGCGCCCTGGAAGCACAGCCTGGCCCGTCAGACTCACCAGGGCCTGGCGTTCAAGAACACTGCCCTGGGGTGAGAGCTGCTGGAGCACCAACAGCAGCTCACCGCTGAGCAGGGTTTGGCTCTGCAGCGGCCAGGGCTGCTCTTGACCGGCACGCAACTGCATCGCCCTAGCCCTCCTGGTTCTGCAACTGATGGCAGAGCCAGTCGAAACGCGAACCTGCGGTGCTGATTCCCGTCAGCTGACCCAGGTCGATTTCTTCATCATCGCGCTGGGCTTCCGCCTGGCGACTGGTTGCGGCCAGCCCACGCTCCAGCAGCTGATCGCGACTTCGCTGCGACAGCATGCGGGCCAAGGCGCGCCAGAATCGGCTGGCTCGCGCCGGATCCCCTGCCAAGGCAGCCAGCAGGGCATCGATGTTGATGTTCAACAGTTCCAGCCCATCCAGGGTGTCGACCCTGGCGCTGGCTCCATGGCCGCCACGGTTGAACAGGCTCATTTCACCGAGCAGTTCACCGCGCCTGGAGCTACCCACAACCCGCAACTGGCCTTGGCTGTGAACCTGTACACGGGCATCGCCTGCCAACACCAGTGACAGGTCGCTCACCTGCTGGCCTTCGTCGATCAGCACACCGCCGGGGGGCAGGCGCTGCAACTGGCCGAGGTTGCGCAGCCAATCGACATCCTGCTCGTTGAGGTCGGCAAACAGCACCAACACCTTCCGTAATGGCTCGTGCTGTGATCCCGGAAAACGGTGAACCCAAGCATTCTGGTTCTGGATCTGAAGGCTCAGTTTGC
>VGQR01000069.1 GCA_016882345.1 Cyanobacteria bacterium K_DeepCast_35m_m2_023 | reverse complement strand
GGAAAAACAGTGCCCGCACCTCGCTGGCGTCAAGACCGCCGTTGCAGCGATAGCGGGCCTGGGTTGGCGCTTCGGCCTGGGCACCCGGCGCCGTTGCGATCAAGCTCGCCGTTGTGGCTAGCAGGGCGATCCAGTGGCGGTGCTGGCGGTTTCGGTGGCGTGGCACGGGTGTTGCTGGCTGCGGTGCGCGATCAGCCTGCCGCGGCTCCTGCCGGTTGTCAGCGCTGCGCAGTGGTTCAAATGCACTAGTCTCGAGCTCTTGGGCTGGGGGTGGTGTGGATCTGGCAGCTTTGTTGGTGCGCGATCCGCGCTGCACCCTGCTGTTGCGGGTCAGCGGCCCATCGATGCAGGGGGCTGGCATCGACCATGGCGATCTGCTGTTGGTCGACTGCGGCCTCGAGCCCCGGCCGGGTCAGGTGGTGGTGGCCCGCCTGGGCGATGGCTTCACGGTCAAGCGACTGGTGCACTGGCGCGGCGGCCTGGGGCTGGAGGCGGCGCATCCGGCCTATCCGCTGCTGCCGCTCGATCCCTGCGCCGATCACCAGCTGCTGGGGGTCGTGCGCCATGTGATCCGCCGTTGTTGAGCCGCCATGGCCCTGGCGACGGTGTTGGTCGATGGCAACAACTTTTACGCCTCCTGTGAGGCTGTGGTCGATCCGGCCCTGGTGGGTCGGCCGTTGGTGGTGCTCTCCAACAACGACGGCTGCATCGTCTCGCGCAGTGCCGAGGCCCGCGCCCTGGGCATCGCCATGGGCATGCCCTATTTCAAGGTGCGCCAGCAGCTCGAGCGCCATGGCGTGGTGGTGCGCAGTTCCAACTACGCCCTGTACGCCGACATGAGCCAGCGGCTGATGGCCACGCTCGAGTGCTGGGTCGAGGAGCTGGAGATCTACTCCATCGACGAGGCCTTTGGCGTGCTGCACCGGCCGGCGGGCGGTGATCTGACGGCCTGGGGGCGGGCGTTGCGCCGGCAGGTCCAGTGCCATCTGGGTCTGCCGGTGGCCGTGGGCATCGCCGGTTCCAAGGTGCTGGCCAAGATCGCCAACAAGGCGGCCAAGGCCGATCCGTCCCGTGCCGGGGTGCTCGATCTGGCGGTCGAACCCGATCTCAATGGGCTGCTGGCGAGCATCGCCGTCGAGGACGTCTGGGGCATCGGTCGCCGCCTGGCCCGTTGGTGCCGCTTGCGGGGGGTGGCCGATGCCCGCGCCCTGCGCGACATGCCCAGCGGCGAGCTGCAGCGCAAGTGCGGAGTGGTGGGTCTGCGCCTGCAGCAGGAGTTGCGCGGCCAGCCCTGTCTGCCCCTGGTGACGATCGCTCCGGCCAAGCAGGAAACCTGCGTCAGCCGCAGCTTCAGCCAGCCGGTCGAGAGCCTCGAGGCGCTGCGCGAGGCTCTCGCCACCTATCTGGTGCGGGCGGCTGAAAAGCTGCGTCAGCAGCGCCAGCGGGCCGGGGCGATCACCGTGTTTGTGCGCAGCAGCCCGTTCAATGGCACCAGCCTGTACAGCCGCTCCGCCACGGTGCAGCTGCCGTTGGCCAGCAACGACACGGGGGTGTTGCTGGCGGCGGCGTTGCCGCTGGCGGAGCAGCTGTTTCGGCCGCGCAAGCCGTTGCAGAAGGCTGGCGTGCTGATGCAGCAACTGCAGAGCGAGGATCTGCTGCAGCACCATCTGCTGCTGCCGCTGACCCTCGAGCAGCAGCAGCGTCGCGAACGGCTGATGGCGGTGATCGATGGACTCAATCGCCGTTATGGCCGCGGCGCGGTGCAGTGGGCTGCCTGTGGCCTGCGGCCCGCCTGGGCCATGCGCCGGTCACGGTTGTCGCGGGCCGCCACCACCTGCCTGGCCCAGATCCCCATCGTTCATGCCCGTTGAAGGGATCTGCAGACGCGCTCCCGGCGCTGGGCCCGCTGCAGCTGGGACGTGGCCGGCCAGCTCGGGAGCAAACAGGGACCGCAACGCTTGTTGGTACTGGCTTTCGCTGATCACGTTCTCTTCGACCAGCTGCCGCAGGTTGTCGATGCGGGCCTTGATCTGGGCATCCTTGAGCAGGGTCTGGCAGTGGAAGCCGCTCTGGCTGCGGGCCAGGGGAATGTTGAGGGTGACCAGGGCCAGCAGGCTGCTCTGGCTGCCGATCGCCGTGTTGTTGGCGTTCGGAGCCACAGTGACGGTGTTGCCCCATTGGTCGGGGTAGGCCCCGGCCGAGAGCGAGGGGCTGAGCAGGGCACCACCATCGGCATTGCAGCGCAGCCCACCCAGGTCGATCGAGACTCGGGATCCCTGGGGAAACTGCTGGGTGGGGGCCAGGTAAATCTGGGCTAGAGCGGCAGGGCCGGCGAGGCCGCTGGCGGCAATCGCTGCGCCCGCCAGCGCGAACAGACCCGCACGGTGAACAGTCCCTGGAGCGAGACGCCACATAAAAAGAAATCGCGGCTGGGGTTGAGAACGGTGTACGGAAGGGTGCGGCTGCTGCCCGGACCCAGGCGGAACCGGGTCGGCCGCAGCCGGATCAGCAGTTCGGCCTCCTCGGGTGACAGCGGGGTGAGGGCGGCGCTGGCGCGTCCCTGCTGCTGCACCACCGGAAAGACCTGCAGATTGAGCTGAATGTTGCGCTCGCCGGGGTTGCTGAGCTGCACGTAGCCCTTGCGTTCGGCGAGGGTCAAGGGGGCCTGGCTGAAGGCCAGGGCTGGCCCGCTCGTCAGAGCGAGCAGCCCCAGCCCGAGCCTCGCCAGGGTCGGCTCAGGTCGCATCAGAGGCCGTCGAAGCAGCTCACCGTGGCGCTGGCGGTGTAGGTGCCATTCGCGAAGCGGTTGTTGTTGGCGGTGGTGCTGAAGCGCACGTGCAGCGGCGTGGCGCCCAGGGTCCCATCGGCGCCCAGATTCGCCTGGGCGCTGGATGCCCAGGTGGTGCCGCCACCAACCTTGACCTGGGAGCTGGTGGCCGCCGTCGTGCCAGTCAGGGTGGGGTTGTCGACCCTGACAAAGCCGGTGCTGGTCAGGTTGCTGGACGCCGAAATCGTGGCCGCCGCCAGGGTGCCGTTAAAGCTTCCGCCTTTGGCACTGTCGGAGGTGATCAGCCCCCGGTTGGTGCGCACGCCGATTGAGCCATCGCTGGTGGTGAGCGTGCAGGAATTGTTGATCAGGGCCTGACCGAAGTTGACTCCCTGGTTGGGGCCGACCTGGGCCGCGGCAACAGAGCAAGAGCCACCCAAGAGAACGGGTATCAGCAGCGCTGCTCCGAGGCGATCAGGTGAGATGGGGCGGGACCCAATGGACAGCATGGATCGCATGGACAGTGCTTGATGGAATGCCAGCTGGTTGTAGTGATTCCTGAGGCTTGGCCGGCCGATGCGGTCGCTGTGTTGCAGCTTGCGGCCCATGGACTGCGGAGCTGCTGCAAGCCATGGATGGCGCTGCTGGCAATGCGAACGTGACGGTTCTGTTGCCGCTTGTTTGGCACCATGTTTTTGCGCTATTGCCCTGATGGCAGCCTGATGGAGGAGGTATTGCAGCTTCCGGCCCTGATGGATCCTTTTGTGACCTCGGTGGAGGGTCGCTTTCATGCCGGGGAGGAACTGCAGGATCCACAGCCATTTGCCAAGCAGGAGCTCTGTTTCCCATCGGGAGAGCGATTGCCACGCTGCTGGTTGGATCCGGATTACGCCTCGCGCTGAAGCTGCCCTGGGCATGGGGTCTGGTGCATGAATTGCTGCGCTTGGAGCAGTATTTGACTGGCCTACTGATGCCATGGTTGCTGCAAATCTGCTTTGCTGCGTTAGCAGTTAATGTTGAGATGTATGCACTACGATGAAGCGTTTGCTGTCGATCAGCGCAAGTCAATGCGAAGGATCACGGTTTCAGTGGCTGATGACATGCATCGTGCATTGCGGCTCCTTTCAATACTCGAAGGGAAGTCATTTTGTGCCGTTGTCTTGGAGGCGCTTGATTTTTATCTCAAACATCACAATGCCTACGATCTTGCTGTCGCCAAGAAGCCGCAGGGCGATGACTCGTCGGCGCTTTGATTGGGGGCATCATGCGGTCGCAATCGGGGCGATCCGTGTCGCCAGCCGAGAGGCAATGCTTTCGGCAGCTCCGATGGCAGGCGGCTGGTAGTTTGAGTGCACTCCTGCCATGGCCAGGCTCCAGTGCCGGCTGAGGCGCTCGTCTCGTTGAGTCATGGCCTTTTTGCCCAATCTGCTCGAGATCGTCGTCGGCATTCTGCTGCTGTTCGGTGGTGGTGAATTCTTTGTGGGGGGCTCGGTCGCCATCTCGTTGCGGCTGGGCATTCCGCAGATCGTCATCGGTCTGACCCTGGTGTCGCTTGGGACCAGCGCTCCTGAGCTGTTTGTCAGTCTGATTTCGACGGTGCAAGGCAACGACGGCATCGCCATCACCAACATCGTTGGTAGCAATATCTTCAATGTCCTGATTGTGCTGGGGCTCAGCGCGCTGGTGATGCCGCTGCGGGTCAAAAGCCGACTGGTGCGACGCGACGTGCCCCTGTTGCTGGCCGTGTCGATGGCGGTCTGGGGCATGGCGGCTGGCGGCCGGGTCTACTGGCAGGCCGGCCTGGCCCTGCTGACGGCACTGGTCATCAACATCGTCTGGGAGAGCCGCACCGCGTCTGAAAATCCCGACGAGTCGGATGATTTCGACATGGAAGGCAACAGCACAATTCCTGTCGCTTTAGGCAAGCTGGCCGTTGGGCTGGTGCTGTTGGTGCTCGGCTCTCAGGTGTTGGTCCGCGGTGCCGAGGGCGCCGCTGTCCTGTTGCAGATTCCTGAAACGGTGGTCGGCATCACGATTGTGGCCGCCGGCACCTCAATGCCCGAGCTGGTCACCTCGGTGGTGGCGGCCTATCGCGGCAAGGCTGATATTGCCGTGGGCAACGTGGTGGGCAGCAACATCATCAACCAATTGTTGATTCTGGGTCTCTGTGCCACCTTCTCTGGCGAGGGTCTGGCAGCAGAGCCGCTGCTGATCAACCGAGATCTGCCGATCATGATCGCCACCACCGTGGCCTGTCTGCCCATCTTCTGGAGTGGCGGGGTGATTCGGCGTGGGGAAGGCTTTCTGCTGGTCGCCCTCTATGTGCTGTATCTCGGCGATCAGTTGCTCGACGTGACTGGCGGCGGCGGTCCACTGCTCAATTTCCGCGTGATTGTGCTGCTCGTTGGTCTGCCGCTGGTGATGGTCTTCCTGGCCTGGGAGGTGCTGAGCTGGCGCCGCGCCAATCGCGCTCAGAGCCCGAACTGACGGCAGATCAGCCAAGGGACCACCAGGGTCATGGTGAAGGTCAACGGCACGCCATAGCGGGCCACATCCAAAAAGCGGTAACGGCCAGGTCCGAACACCATCAAATTGGTTTGATAGCCCACTGGGCTGAGAAAACTCTGGCTGGCGCCAAACAGCACGGCATAGATGAACGCCAGGGGTGGTTGATCGAGGCCGATGGCCAGCTGGCCGGCGATGGGAATCAACATCGCCACCGTGGCGGCGTTGCTCATCACTTCGGTGAGCAAGGTGGTGAACAGAAACACCACCAGCAGCGCCCCGTAGAGAGGCCAGCTGGCGAGACCCTTCAGCAGACCCTGGGCCAGGGCAGTTGCCAGACCCGTTTTTTCGAGCGCCACGCTGAAGCTGGCCAGCGAACCCAGCAGCAGGATCACATCGAGTCGGATGGCCCGCTGCAGTTCGCCGGGCCTGAGGCAGCCTGTGGCCACCATCGCCACTGTGCCCAGCAACACCGAAGCCACCAGCGGGATCAGCTCAAAGCTGGGCAGCACGATCACCAGCACGGCGATCACCAGCGCGAACCGTTTGCGGCTGACGGTGGGCAGGTCTTTTTCGAGCTGCTCGAGCACCACCAGGTCGTTGTTGGCCTGCAGCCCGCGGATCGCATCCTTGGGGCCCTGCAGCAGCAGCACGTCACCCTCGCGCAGCTGGGCCCGGCCCAGGCGCTCGCGCAGCACGGCGTTGCCGCGGCGCAGGGCCAGCACTGTCACGTTGTAGCGCTGCCGAAAGCGCAGGTCGCGCAGGCAATCGCCCGCCAGGGTCGAGCCTGCCGGCAGCAGCACCTCGACGGTGCGCTGGTTGTTCTGCTGATCGCCACGGGTTTCGCTCTCTGGCAGCGGCGCCAGGTCGATGGTGTGATCCTGTTGCAGGCGCAGCAGATCTTCGCGGCTGCAACGCAGCAGCAGGCGATCGCCCAGCATCAAGGTGCGGTCGGCCAACGGCGGCAAAAAGCGTTCCTCGCCCCTGTGCAGTTCGAGCACATCAACATCAAAGCGTCGCTGCAGGCGGCTGCCATGCAGCGACTGGCCGATCAGTTGCGAGCCGGGCGGGATACGCACCTCGGTGAGGTAACCGCTGCTCGCCAAATCGGCGGTCAGGTCGTCATAATTGCAGCCGCGATCGGGGAGAAATCGATCCGCCAGCAGCACCATCACCACGCCGCCCACCAGCCACACCCCCAGGCCGATCGGGGTGAAGCTGAACAGGCCAAAGGCGCCGTAGCCCAGCTTGCCGCTGACCTCGCTGGCCAGCAGGTTGACCGAGCTGCCCAGCAAGGTCATGGTGCCCCCCAGCACCGTGGCAAACGAGAGCGGCAGCAGCACCTTCGAGGGGGCGATGCCGCGGCGCTGACACCAGCCTTCGACCACCGGCAACAGGGCGGCCACGATCGGAGTGTTGGGCACGAAAGCCGACACCGGGCCCAGCACCGTGGCAAACGAGAGCGGCAGCAGCACCTTCGAGGGGGCGATGCCGCGGCGCTGACACCAGCCTTCGACCACCGGCAACAGGGCGGCCACGATCGGAGTGTTGGGCACGAAGGCCGACACCGGGCCCACCACCGCGGCCATCAGGCCGATCATGCGCTTGGGGCTGCGGATCGCATCGGAGCCCATCAGCCCCCGCAGCCGATCGAGGGCGCCCGAGCGAAACAGCCCTGCCGAGAGGGCGAACAGACCCATCAGCGTGACCAAGGTGGTGCTGCCGAACCCCTCGACGGCCTCGGAGGGTTTGAGCACCCCGGTGACGATCAGCAGGGCTGCCGCCAGCAGGCCTGTCACTTCGGGTGCCAGCCAGCCCCCCACGAACAGCACGATCGAGCCGCTCAGCACCAGCAGGGTGATCCAACCGCTGGGGGTGATCGCGAGGAGAAGGTCTTGCATGCCGCGTTTCTAACACGGCAACCTGATCGGGAATCAGGTTATTGCTGTTGCCGCCAGGGCCTCAGAGGTATACCTCTTCGCGCGGGTAGCCCACCCGGGAACCGGGCCGATTGCCGTACAGCGCTGAGAGCACCAGCAGGATTCCGAGCCGGCCCACAAACATGCAGACCATCAGCACCAGCTGCCCCAGGCGCCCCAGGTTGGCTGTCACGCCAACGTCGAGGCCGACGGTGCCGAAGGCCGACATGCAGGTGAACAGGTTCTCCAGAAAGCTGAAGCCGGCCCCGGCGCTCTTGCCGCCGATCGTTTCGCCGATGCCCAGCAGCAGGGTCATCAGCACCACAAAACCAGCCGAGGCCAGGGCCGTGCCGACGGCTTTGAGCACCACCGAAGCCGGGATCTGGCGGTTGCGGATCACGACTCCATCGCGGTTCTGCAGCGTCGAGCGGGTCGCGCCCACCAGCACGGCAAAGGTGGTCGTCTTGATGCCGCCGCCAGTGCCGCCGGGGCTGGCGCCGATGAACATCAGCAGGATCATCAGCAACAGTCCCGCATCTGAAATCGTTTCGATCGACAGGGGCACGGTGTTAAAGCCGGCCGTGCGGGTGGTGATCGATTGGAACAGGGTGACCTGGAGGCGTTCGACCAGAGCCAGCTTCTGCACCACACCGTCTGGGGCGAACTGTTCGGTGAACAGCAACCCCACCATGCCAATCACGATCAGCAGAATCGTGCTGCGCAGCACCAGGCGCGTGTGCAGGCTCAGGTTGCGCAGGCGCTTGACCTGCAACCGGTACTGCAGCACGTCATTGGTGACCCGCCAGCCGATGCCCCCCATCACGATCAGGCTGCCGATCACCCCACAGACCACAGGGTTGAACTGATAGCCCACCAGGTTGTCGGCCCAAAGGCCAAAGCCAGCGTTGTTGTAAGCGCTGATGCAGTGAAACAGGGCAGCCCATAGCCGTGCGCCCCGGTTCTCGATGTCGCTGAAACCGAAGCTGTAGAGGATCACCGTGCCCAGCCCAATCAGACA
>VGQR01000068.1 GCA_016882345.1 Cyanobacteria bacterium K_DeepCast_35m_m2_023 | reverse complement strand
GTGCACGTGAGAAGCGTGCTGCTCCAAGGATTGTTGCTTCAGTCGCCTCAACAGTGGCCGGGTCATTTTTTGGGTGGGTTTCGGGATCATCACGCTCGATGGCTTGAACACCTCCATCAGGTGGGGCTTTCCTCGCTTGCTGCTGCCCTTGGGTTCGTTCGTACTTTTGAGGGCGTTGAAGCCGTTCTTGTTGGTGTGTTGGAAGCCCAAGAGCTGGCCCAGGTTTTACAGGCCTGGTCCCAGGCGGAGACTTCTCCTCCGGATGCAAGGTTGGACTGGGCCTGGGACAATGCAGCTGACCTGGACCCCCGCCGTTGGCCGACACGTTGACGACTAATCAGAGTGGCAGGTGTTCCTCGATTGTGCATGTGGGATACATAGTTTCAACTAAATTCTCAAACTACATAGGGCCTCGTGAATAAGACCAGACCATTTGCGGCGCAATGGATATGAGCAGTTTCCCGCGGTAAAATGTATGCATATGGGCCCATATGTGCCCAACAACCGCCTAGGGTTTTCCACATGTATCGGCGGGAGTATTGCGATCAGCTCTCGTTCAGGATTTTCTTTCTGCCATTTGGTAGACAGCTCTCAGGCGACAATCGCTGGATCAGGCTGGCCGAGCTGATCCCGTGGGACGAATTGGAAGATGACCATACAGCCCAGTCTGCAAGGCGTTTGGTGCTCCAGCCAAGCCATTTCGCAGGGCCCTGGGAGCTTTGACCATCAAGGCCCGCTTGGGGCTCACGGATGAAGAACTGGTTGAGCAGATCAAGCAAAATCCCTATCTGCAGTCCTTTATTGGCCTGGAAGGCCACCAGTATTCAGCTCCATTTGATCCGTGGATGATGGCTTATTTCCGGAAACGCCTTCCGGAATTGGTTGTGAATGAATGCAATGAACGAATTGTGCAGCATGGCCTGACTGTGATCCGTTTTTCTGCAGTTAACGATCACGATAATGACGGTAACCAAGGAGCCGGAGATACACGCTCAGTCGATCAGGAGATTGGATCTAAAACGTCTCAGTCTAATCAGGGTTTATTGCTGCTTGATGCTAGGTGTGTTCTGGCAGATATCCGCCACCCCTCAGATCTCTGACTTCTCAATGAAGCCCGTGAATTGACCGAGACACTGATCTATGCGATGCATCCGCAGGTCAGAGGTGCCTTTGGTCATAAGCCACGCACGACCGCAAGCAAGCTAGGCGGCAGTTTCCAGCCGTGGCCAAGATGAAGAGGCCTCGAATCAACAAAATCCGCAAAGCGATCATACAGCATCTCGGTCATCTCAGGCGTAATCTGGTCAGTGTTGAGGCTCTAATCGCCTGTTGAGCAAGCTTTTTGGCGGCTGGACGATATGCCTACCAGAAGCTGTCGGTTGTCAGCGAGTAGGTCCGTCAGCAGATCATTTCTGACCAGTCTGACAGCAGAAAAATCCCTGATCGCATCGTCAGCCTTGGCCAGGCTCATATCAGGCTAATCGTGCGTGGCAACGCACGGTACAACGTTGAATTTGGAGCCAAGATCTCCATCTCGGTGACACGTGAGGGTTTTACGTATCTCGATCGACTGAGCTTGAATCCCTCCAACGAAGGAGTAGACCTGAAAGTCCAGGCAAGAGCTTATCGCCGCCGTCATGGTCTGTACCCCAAGGTGATCTGTGCCGATCAGATCTATCGAACTCGCGTAAATAGGGCTGTCTGCCTGCGCCATGGCATTCGATTAAGTCGACCAAGGCTTGATCGCCCCAAGAGTGACCCTGAGTTATTGGCTAATGAGAAAAGCTAGTTTCTGGATGATCAGAGGCAACGCAGTGCTGTCGAGGGCACGATCAGTCAGGCAAACGATGGTTTGGATCGCGTCTGATCAGGGAGAAGCTCGCCGTCATTCAGGGTTCAACCATTGCACTAAATGTTCTAGTAATGAATCTCGCGAAGCTGCTGGAGCTTCTTTTTGTCTTCTTGACGGACTTGCTACGCCTTCTCCTGGGCAATTAGGGCGGTCGGAGTATTGGCAATGTGCCGCCGAAGCCTCAGATAGCTATAGCATTATGATCGGTCTGAAGGCTCAAGCAGGTCTCCTTTTATTGAGGCCGACTCCGAATTCACTTTCTCAGGGGGCCCTACATGGCTGATCAGGTTGCTGTAATTCTTCAGGCCCGCACCGGATCAACCCGTCTGCCGGGAAAGGTTCTTGCTGATCTAGCCGGTCGGCCGATGATGGCCTTCCTTGTCGAGCGGCTTAAGCGTTGCAACTTAGTTGATCGATGCATTCTTGCAACCACTGAACTTGCGGAAGATGATGTACTTGCAGAGCTGGGAGATTCTCTCGGTCTGACTGTGGTTCGTGGAAGCCGACGGGATGTGCTCTCGCGTTTTATACTGGCACTGGAGCACACTGATGCGCCGCTACTGGTACGAATCACGGGTGATTGTCCGTTGGTGGATCCTAATCTTCTCGAGGAAATGATACATGAGTTTCGTGGTAAGGACATTGACTATCTATCAAACTGCATTTTTCCAACATATCCTGATGGTTTGGATATCGAAATCTTCACACGCAAAGCTTTGCTCTTGGCGCAGGCTGAATGTGACGATGACGATCAGCGCGAGCATGTCACGCCCTGGATCCGCGAAAGTGGCCGCTGCCGATTAGGCGAGAAGCGATATCACCTAGATTGCTCGGCCATGCGTTGGACAGTAGATGAACCAGAAGATCTCCAAGTGATTCGCGCTGTGGTGGCTCATTTTGAAGGTCGCTCTGATTTCGCCTGGGAGCAGGTGCTCGAGCTGTCCCAACAGCGACCATATCTGTTTGAGGCTAATGTCATGTTTGCCCGGAATGAGGGTGTATCGATGGGTGAAGGCCAAAAGCTTTGGCGCCGTGCCAAGCGGGTGATCCCTGGCGGCAACATGCTGCTTTCCAAACGAGCCGAGATGTTTCTGCCGGACCAGTGGCCGGCATATTTCTCAAGGGCGAAAGGCTGCAGGGTATGGGATCTCGATGGCCGTGAACTGATCGACATGAGTATCATGGGGATTGGTACCAACCTGCTCGGGTACGGCCATCCCGAGGTGGATGCGGCGGTGGCAGCCACCGTTGCGGCCGGCAACATGAGCACCCTCAACTGCCCTGAGGAGGTGTGGCTCGCCGAGCGCCTGGTTGGGCTGCACCCCTGGGCTGAGATGGCTCGCTTTGCCCGCAGCGGGGGTGAGGCCAATGCTATCGCCATTCGCATTGCCCGTGCCGCTACCGGTCGAGACACGGTGGCGATTTGCGGTTACCACGGCTGGCACGACTGGTATCTGGCCACGAACCTCCAGAACACGTCAGGGCTGGAGGAACACCTGCTGCCAGGCTTGGAGCCCAACGGTGTGCCCAGTGCCCTCGCTGGAACGGTGCAACCGTTCAGCTTCAACCGGCTCGATCAGCTTGAGGCCATTGCCTCTCGCTTTACACTAGCGGCCGTGAAAATGGAAGTGCAGCGCACGCTGCCACCAGATTCAGGCTTCCTGGAAGGCGTCCGTGAGCTCTGCAATCGCCTGGGCATCGTCCTGATCTTTGATGAGTGCACGTCCGGCTTTCGCGAAACCTTCGGTGGTCTGCATCTGAAATATGGGGTGGAGCCGGATATGGCGATGTTCGGCAAAGCGCTTGGGAATGGCTATGCCATTACTGCCACCATCGGTCGCCGCGCCGTGATGGAAGCCGCGCAGACGAGTTTCATAAGCAGCACATTCTGGACTGAACGCATAGGCCCGAGTGCTGCTCTCAAAACTCTGGAGGTGATGGAGCGTGAGCGAAGCTGGGAGCTGGTTACCCGGATTGGAGAGGAGATCCGTAAGCGCACCCAGGCTTTGGCCGACAAGCACAGCCTGAAGATTGAACAATGGGGCATCCCGGCTCTCACCGGTTACACCTTCCAAAGTCCGAATGCTCTGGCATACAAGACCCTGATCACACAAGAGATGCTCGCAAAGGGGTACTTAGCCGGAAATAGTGTCTACGTATCAACCGTGCATACACCCAGTATCCTTGATGCCTACTTTTATGCGCTAGATCCCCTATTCGCTCTCATTAAGCAGTGCGAGGAAGGGCGTGACATCATGCCTCTGTTAACAGGTCCAATTTGTCACGGAGGTTTCAAGCGACTCAACTGACCCATGAGAATGATGGATCCCTCAGCTGGCCATAACGCAGAAATGACGCAATCCATGAAAAAGCATGCTTTTGGGTATTTCGAACCGATCAAAAAGCCAACTATCGAATCACTTCAGTCTTTCTACGCCGAGCAATACTTTCAACTTAGCCTGGGGGGTTATCGTGCAATTTATTCAGATGAAGAGCTGCTTTACATAGAAACAAAGATCCGACAGAAGAGGCTGTTCATTGAAGATCTCTTAGGTAGAAGGCATGGTGTACTGCTAGACGTAGGATGTGGAGAAGGATTCTCGCTGTCGCACTTTCAACGCTCGGGCTGGTCGGTTGATGGGCTTGATTACAGCCTGGCCGGCGTCAAAGCTATGAATCCTCATTGCGAAAGATTCGTGTCGACGGGCGATGTTAGTACTCTTCTTGAGGAACGGCTGCAATCATCGCTGAGATATGACGCTGTCTTGCTCACTAATGTCCTGGAGCATGTAATCGATCCACCTGAACTGTTACGCCGCCTCCGGTGCCTTCTCGTCCCAGGAGGTATTGCCGTCGTAACCGTCCCTAACGACTTCTCCGCCTTGCAACAACATCTTCTCGACAATGGTTCAGTGTCAGGTCCATATTGGATTGCGCTGCCAGATCATCTTGCCTATTTCAACAAAGACAGCCTTGTAGCTACCTGCGAAGCCACCGGCTGGCACTGCATTGATGTGCTTGCTGACTTCCCGATCGACTGGTACCTCCTACACTCAGGTTCTAACTATATTCGGGACAGAGGATTGGGACGCGAGGCCCACGGCGCACGGATTGCAATCGAGAACCTTCTCGGCCAGCATTCTTTTCAAAAGCTTAGGGCTTTCTACAGCGCGATGGCTGATGTAGGGATGGGCCGAGACATCACTGCCTACTTAACGCTTAACCAAAAATGAATGGCTCCTGGCTCTGCCTTAAGCAGCAACGTTTTGAATATCAGGGTTATGCACTATTGCCTATCTTGCATGAGCACATCGAACCAATTCGCTGCTGGCGCAATGCTCAACTTGATGTCCTTAGGCAGGAAAACCCAATTTCACCAGCTCAGCAAGAGACTTACTTCACGCAGAGTATATGGCCAACAATGACCCATGAAGTCCCGCAAAATATCCTGATGAGCCTGCTCTTTGAGGGGCGTCTGATCGGCTACGGAGGTCTTGTACATATTGGATGGAGCGACCAACGTGCCGAGATGTCCTTTCTTGTCGACGACTTACGGGCCAAGCAGCCTGTGCAGTACGCACGTGATCTCAGCGCTTTTATAACGTTGGTTCGAATGATGACCTTCGACGATCTTGGCTTTCATAAGCTTTTTACAGAGACCTATGCAAATCGCCACCACCACATTCAAATTCTCGAATTAGGAGGTTTTCAGCGCGAAGGAGTGTTGCGGGATCATGTAAGGATAGGCGGGGTCTTCTTTAATTCCATCATCCACTCAATTGTCCAATCCTAAGCAAACTATGAACCGAGTTTTTGTAAGTGGTGGCGCAGGCGTCATCGGCATGGAGCTGATACCGAAGCTATGTGCTCTAGGCGTAACCGTCTTGGTCGCCGACCTTAAGCCTCGTCCCGCAGCTTTCCCGTCGGCTGTTCTATACCGCCAAGGCGATCTCAATTCCATGTCGCAGCTGGAATTCGATGCCTTTGCACCGGAACTTTTCATCCACTTGGCGGCAACCTTTGAACGCTCGACGGAAACTTACGAGTTCTGGCATGAGAACTTCCGCCACAATGTCCAGCTAAGCCATCACCTCATGACGCTGGCCAAGGACTGTCCGGCCATTACACGCGTCGTCTTTGCCTCTAGCTACTTGATATACCAGCCCGCGCTATACCAGTTCCCGTCCGCACGCGAGGCTGCTGTCTCGTTACTCGAAACAGACCCCGTGTCACCGCGCAACTTGACCGGTACAGCCAAGCTATCTCACGAGATTGAACTAGGCTTTTTAGAGCAGTTTCGCTCAGCGCAATTCAGCTCGGTATGTGCTCGCATCTTCCGGGGCTATGGCCGAGGATCACGTGACGTTATCTCGCGCTGGGTTCGATCGTTACTCGATGGTGATCCGGTGAAGGTATACCGCCCCGAGGGCTTGTTCGACTATGTATATGCAGCAGACAGTGCTGAAGGGCTTCTTCGCCTAGCTCAGTCTGATTGCACTGGCATCGTCAACTTAGGTACCGGACATGCACGTCGTGTCAGCGAGGTTGTCGATTTACTGTCGCAACACTTTCCTGGGATGGAGGTCGATTATTGCGAGTCTGATATTCCTTTTGAGGCATCTCAGGCCGACACATCCCTGCTCGAAGATGCTACGGGCTGGAAACCTGAATTTGAGATTGAAACGGCGATCCCGCTCATCATTGAATACGAGCGGGACAAGCGCACCTCCCCGGATATCATCACCACAGCAAAACCACCCAAGGTGCTTTTGACTAGCGCTTCGCGAAAGGTCCCGTTGATACGGGCGCTGCAACAAGCAGCGCGGGCGATACACCCCGCCGGTAGCGTCGTTGCCGGCGACATGGAGCCAAGTTCACTGAGCTTCCATGTTGCAGATGAGTGTTGGTCCATGCCGCGTCTGGGCGGCAATGTAGTGGATATACTACTAGAACGATGTTGCGTGTTGGGCATTACTGCGATTTTGCCCTCTCGCGATGGTGAGCTCATGTTCTGGGCCCGAAATTCTGAGCGCTTCCGGCAATCTGGCATTGAGGTGATGGTGTCAGATCGAGCGTCCCTGCAACGTTGCCTTGATAAGCTCGCATTTTCAGAATTCGGTACTAGTCAATCCCTCCCGATTATTCCAAGTTCCTTGTCCGTAAAAGATCTGCATGGCGAGCGCTTTGTTGTTAAGGAGCGCTTCGGGGCTGGTTCGCGAGCTATCGGCATTGATTTAGATCGCACTCAGGCCATTGATTATGCGACCAATTTGGAGGCACCGATTTACCAGCCGTACGTAAGCGGCAGAGAGATCAGCATCGATGCATGGCTGAATCGCAGCGGATCTGTCAAGGGGCTGGTATTAAGATGGCGCGATCTCGTGGTTAAAGGGGAATCGCAGATCACCACAACCTTCCGCAGTGCCAATTATGAAGCTCAGGCTGCCGCAGTATTGTCGGCTCTCAAGCTAACCGGTCATGTGATGCTGCAAGCAATAATTGACGGCGAAGGAACTTTAAATATCATCGAATGCAATGCCCGATTTGGTGGCGCCTCAACAGCTTCAATTGCTGTTGGCTTAGACAGCCTACGCTGGTCCCTGCTTGAGGCCGCAGGTGCAAGGATTGACGATTACCCCTTCATGCGAACCGACACTGAGGTCCGGCAAGTACGGCTTCCGGCTGATACGTATCTCTATGGTTCTGATATTTGATCTGGACGATACTCTCTATCCAGAAATCACATACGTACAGAGTGGCTTCTCTGCCGTAGCTGAGACCCTTGAACGCCTTAATGCCTGGGACCGTCAAGAGTCGCTAGCACTAATGAATGAAACCCTTCGTACTAGTGGACGTGGCGCAGTTTTCGACACTTTGCTTGAATCGCGTGGTGCGCATACGAGAAAGGCCGTGCGCGAGTGTGTGGCCTTGTATCGGCACCATAAACCGAGAATTTGTCTTGCTCCCGAAGCAGAAGAGTTCTTGCTGCGTTGGCCATGCCGGCCTTACTTGGTCACAGATGGCCACAAGGTCGTACAAGCTAACAAGGTCGAAGCACTCTCCATCAAACCGTACTTCAAGCGGGTGTACATCACCCATCGATACGGAATTAGCCATGCGAAACCCTCGCCTTACTGCTTCAACCTCATCCGGCGTGCAGAACACTGCGATTGGAAAGACCTAGTCTACGTTGGTGACAATCCGGCCAAGGACTTCATCTCGTTAAACGCTTTGGGTGGCACCACGGTGCGCGTGATGACCGGTGAACATGCACAAACCATTGCAGCTCCAGGCTTTGATGGGCAACACCGAATTGACAGCCTGTCGAAACTCGCCGCTCTACTGCAAACGTTACACTAACCCAACCCTGAATCACAATTCATGATGCTTATGGCGTGCTTTATGCTCAGTCCAGCCTACCCTTGTGGCTTAGCGCTTATGCCACGGTCAACTTATAGTTCTATAGACCTATTTCTTCGTACCAACTATGGATTGTCTCGATCATAGAT
>VGQR01000067.1 GCA_016882345.1 Cyanobacteria bacterium K_DeepCast_35m_m2_023 | reverse complement strand
CACGCGTTGCTGCTGCCCGCCGGAGAGCTGACTCGGAAATTTGTGGGCTTGTTCATGAATGCCGACGCGCTCGAGCAGGTCGAGTGCCTGGCGTTGCACCTCGTCCTTGCTGCGCCCCCGTACCAGGGTCGGCGCCAGCGTCAGGTTGTCGAGCACGGTCAAATGGGGGAACAGGTTGAACTGTTGGAACACCATTCCCACCTCGCGGCGGATCGCGTCGATGCTGCGCAGGTCGTCGCCCAGGGGGATGCCATCGATGACGATTGAACCGGCCTGAAACGCCTCGAGCCCGTTGAAGGTGCGGATGAAGGTGCTTTTGCCCGAGCCCGACGGACCCATGATGACAACCACCTCACCTTGCTCGACCTTCAGGTCGACACCCCGCAGGGCGTGGTAGCCGTTGGGATACCACTTCTGAACGCCGCTGGCCTCGATCATCACTGCAGCATCCATGGTCATCGCATCGGGTGGTGATGGCGGCTCAGGCGCTGTTCCAAGGCGCGACTGCCAAGCCCCAGGGCGGCACAGCAACACCAGAACAGCACGGCGAGCACCAGATACACCTCAGAATTGCGGCCGAGGAAGTCGGGGTTGCTCATGATCGCGCGGGCCACCCCGAGCAGATCGAGCAGGCCAATCAGCGACAGCAGGGTGGTGTCCTGCAGCAGGGTGATGAACTGACACACAAGGGCCGGTAGCGCCACCCGCAGCGCTTGGGGCAGCACGATATGCACGAGCGCCTGCACGCTGCTGAGCCCCAGCGCACGGGCAGCTTCGACCTGGCCACGGGGCAGGGACGCCAGACCGGCCCTCACGGCTTCGGCCACATAAGCCGCCGCAAAGAAGGTCAGAATCCACATCGCCCGCCAGACCCGATCGGGGGCAAAACCGCCGGGCAGCAGGAAACCCAGGATGTTCTGCCCCAGAAACAGCAGGGTGATCAGCGGCGCTCCACGGATGAATTCGATGTAGAGCGTGGCGCTCCAGCGCAGCAACGGCAGTGCGCTGCGCCGGCCCAGGGCCAGGGCAATCCCCAGCGGACCACACAGGGCGATCGCAAAGCTGGCGGCCAACAGGGTCAGCAGCAGACCACCCCACTGGGATGGTGTGACCTTGAGCAGGCCCAGTCCGCCGCCGATTAGGCCCAGACCCACCACGTACAACAGCGGCCAGCCCAACGGCAACACCGCTCGCCAGCGCCCTGGCAGTGCAGAGCCCCAGCGGCCGCAGCTCCAGCGCCCCAGCAGCAGCAGGGCAGCCAGGGCCCACCAACGCCCCTGTATGGGGAGATCGAGCTGCAGGGACCAGGGCAACACCAGGGCCAGGACTGCCACAAGACCTGCAGCCAGGCGATCGTTGCGGGGCCAGCCCCGCCCCCGTAGCAGTCCCCAGCTGCAGCCGCAGCTGCCCACCAACAACGCTGTCAGCAACCACAGGCGCCATTGCTGCCCGACCGGGTAGCGCCCCACAGCCAACAGCGTGCTGTTGGCCTGGATCACCGCCCAGTCGGCCTGGCGCACCGCCCAGTGGAGCAGTGCCTGGGCGCCGGCGCCCAGCGCCACCAGCAGCGCCACGGTCAGCAGCCCGTCGAGGGGGCTGGCGAAATAGTCGCGTCGAATCCGCGTCAGCAGCGTCGGTTGCTTCATCAGCGCTCCTGGATCTGCACGCGGTGATTGAGGCAGTTCATCAGGGCCGAGATCACCAGATCGATCACCAGGTAGGCCCCCAACAACACCAGCACCACCTCGACCGCCCGACCGGTCTGGTTGAGCGTCGTTTCGGCGACCGAATACAGGTCGCTGTAGCCACAGGCCACCGCCAGCGACGAGTTCTTGGCCAATGAAATGTATTGACTGTTGAGCCCAGGCACGATCACCCGCAGGGCCTGGGGCAGCACGATCCTGCCCAGGGTCTGGCGGTGGCTGAGCCCCAGCGAGCGGGCGGCTTCCCATTGACCGCCTGAGACCGAGGCCACGCCACCGCGCACCACTTCGGCGATGAAGGCGGCGCTGTGGATCACCAGGCCGGTCAGCAGGGCGCCGAACTCGAGCGTGAGGCGTAGCGAGCCCTGCCAAACCCCATTGAGCAGCTCGGTTTTCCCCAGGTACAGCCCCGATTTGGCAAGCACCAGGCCCGGCAGTTGGATGGCCTCGTCAGCGTTGGGCAGGCTCAGAAAGACGACGAAATACCAGAACAGCAGTTGCAGCAGCAGCGGCACGTTGCGGATCAGCTCCACATAGGCGCGGGCCAGGCGGCGCAGCAGGGCGTTGCTGCTGAAGGCGGCGGTGCCGATCACCGTGCCCAGCGCGGTGGCACCCACCAGACCCAGCAGCACAACCCGCAGGGTGTTGACCAGGCCGGCCAACAGGGCTCGCCAGTAGGGCAGCTCAGCGTTGAACGGCAACAGGGTTTCCGACACATCAAAGCCAGCCGGCATGGCCAGCCAGCGCCAGCTCAGCAGCAGCCCGGCCGCGGTCAGGTTGCGCACCAGATTGCCCACCAGAAAAGCGATCAGCACCAGGATCGCCAGCCCCACCAGGGCCTGAATCAGTCCGGGCAGCAGGCGCCGGTTGCGCCACCAGGGAGCAGACGCCATCAGCGGAACGGTGGGGCGTAGTGCAGACCCCCCTGGCTCCAGGGTCGGTTGAGGCCGCGCTCGAGTTTCAGCACCGAACCTGCGCCGACGTTGCGCTCAAAGATCTCGCTATAGTTGCCAACCGCACGGATCGCCTGGGCGGCAAAGTCAACGGGCAACCCAAGGTGGCGTCCAAGCTCGCCGTCGATCCCCAGAAAGCGCCGTAGGTCGGCCTGGTTGGGGTCTTGCTTGGCCATGGCGACCTTGGCGTCGACATTGGCCTGGGTGATGCCGATCTCCTCAGCCTGCATCAGTGCGTACACGATCCAGCGAACCGCATCACTCCACAGCGGATCGGCGTTGACAGTCGCTGGTGCCAATGGTTCTTTGCTGAGCACATCGGCCAGCACCACATGGGCTTCGGGGTTGGGGAAGCCAGTGCGTTTGGCCGAAAGCTGGGAACGGTCGGTGGTGGCCGCAGCGCAGCGCCCCTGCAGGTAGGCCGCATAGGACTGGTCGGAGGTCTGGAACTTGAGGGGGGTGTAGGGCAGCTGCAGTTCGCGCATGCGATCGGCCAGGTTCATTTCGCTGGTGGTGCCGGTCTCAACGCAGATCGGTTTGCCGCGCAGATCGTGGATGCTGGTGATCCCTCTGGCTTTGGGCACCATCACCCCCTGGCCGTCATAGAAGACCACCGGGCCAAAGTTCAGGCCATTTCCGCCGGCGGCATCGCGGCTGAGGGTCAGGGTCGTGTTGCGCGACAGCAGGTCCACCTCGCCGCTGGCCAGGGCGGCGAAGCGTTCGCTGGGTGTGAGGTCGCGATACTCGACTTTCTGGGGATCCCCCAGCAGAGCAGCGGCCACCGCGCGACAGATGTCGACATCGAGGCCCCGGTAGCGCCCATTGCTGTCGACGCTGCTGAAGCCCGGCAGGGTTCCCTGGACTCCGCAGACCAGCTGTCCGCGGGCCTTGATCAAAGCCATTTTTGGGCTTTGCAGACCTCCATCCTCACCGGCGCACCCCGCCAGGGTGGCGGCCGTGAATAGGCTCAAAGCTGCCAATAACCGGCGTCGCAGGGCCATCAGGCGCGGTCGGATGGATGCAGTTTGTCAGCAGATTCAGGGCGGCAGGGTGTGACCCGGCCTCTGCGCCTGGTCACCCTGGCAACACTGATCGGGATCCTGTGCTGCTGCTTTGACTGAGGTTCCGGTCATCGACCATGGTTTGCGCCTGGCAGCCCTGTGGGGCGCGTGGCTCCTGTTGATGCTGTTTCACGTGGAACTGGGTTTGATGCCCCTGTTCCACGGCCTGACGGCCGAGATCGAAAGCCAGGTGCCACTCGAGCGGCTGCCGCAGCTGTTCTGGGCGATGTTGATCTATGTCCTGCTGCCGCTGGGTTCCATGCTGCTGGTGGTGCACGCCATCTCGGCTCCATCGGGTTGGAGTGCCTCCACATCCTGGCGGGCAGCCCAGTTCTGGTTTAGTGCGGTGTACAGCCTCAGCAACGCACTGCATCTGCTCGCCGATCTCCGCATTCCCGACTCCCGCAGCGATCAGGTGGCCTTGATGGCCGTGCTCACCGTCATCGGCGTGTTGATCAACCTCGAGGCCTGGCGGTGGTGGCAGGGCTGAATCAAGGCCTGGCGATGGCCATTGGCTCGTTGGTGATGTGCCTGATCACCCTGGTGGGGGGCCTCATGGCCCTGTTGCCCGCGCCTCGGCAGCAGCGCCTCCTGCTGCCTTTGATCGCGTTGGCAGCCGGTTCGCTGCTGGGCGGCGCCCTCTTTCACATGCTGCCGATGGCGATCCAGTCACTTGAGGCGCGCTGGTGTGGGTTCTGGCTGGCGGCTGGATTCACCGTCTTTCTGGCGTTGGAGCTCGGCCTGCACTGGCATCACTCCCACCGTGCCGGCAGCGCCAACGTGCGGCCTGTGGCTGTGCAGATCGTGTTGGGCGATGGATTGCACAACTTCATCGGTGGTCTGGGACTGGCCAGCACCTTCCTGATCAATCCTGCTGCCGGTGTGGCGGCCTGGTTGGCTGCCCTTGCCCATGAGCTACCGCAGGAACTGGGCGACTACGGGGTTCTGGTGCACAGCGGCTGGAGCCGAGGTCGGGCCTTGCGCCTGAATTTCATCAGCGGTCTGACCTTCCCGCTGGGGGCTCTGCTGGCCTGGCTGCGGGCGGATTCCCTGCCGCTGCCGGCATTGGTGGTGTTTGCAGCAGGCAATTTTGTTTATATCGCCGCGTCTGATCTGGTGCCTGAGATCAAGGCTCGCAGCAGCCTGATCGAAACAGCGCAGGCCTTGGGATGGTTCGTCTGTGGCCTAGTCGTGCTGTGGCTGTTGGCGCTGAAGGAAAGCTGAAACCTTTGCCATTCTGTAGCGGTTGGTTCATCGCGGTCCGCTGCCGCGCGCGATGACGGGTTGTCCTGTCCTGCTCCAGTGCGCGCAAACGTTGCCCGGACGGCCGTCGAGGTTGAAGCTCGCCTGGACCAGGCCGGCATTGTGTTGACCATGGGCGGTGAGCCCACCTACGTCCCCTGCGATCCCCAGGGTCCCGAGTGGTCGGTTGCCGCGGATGGGCCCACCAAACTCGGTTTTGCGCGTGCCCTGGGGGAACAACTGCAGCAGCGGGTCTGGCCTGGCAGCACGCTGTTGTTCTGCCCGGGCAAACGCTACGACGGTGAAGTCAATCCCCGTTGGGTGCTGCGTCTGATCACAGGGATCGACGGTGCACCGCTGGTCACCTGGCCCGACAACGCGGCGCAATCGGCGGTGGGATCAGCGCCGCCGCCCCCCGACGCCGAGGGCATCGACCAACTGCTGCAGACCATCAGCCTCTGCCTGGGGTGCCCGCTGCACCCCCTGCCGCTCCATGATCTAGAAGCCCCACAACGACTGGTCTGGGCGGTGCCCCTGGCGTGGGATGGCGAACGCTGGCAAACGCTGGTCTGGGACCTTGCCCCGGAGCTGCGTCTGCTCAGCCGTGCCAGTGGGCCTGCTGGATTGCGGTTGCCCCTGGAGCACTTTCCAGCCGACGCCCTGCGTCAGGTGCTGACCGTCGAGGTCGATGCCGCTGGCTGGGGCCTGTTTCTGCCGCCGGTGCCGCGTCAGCCCTTCGAGCAGTTGCTGACGGCCATTGCTCTGGCCTGCAGCACTTGGTGTCGACCCCAGCTCAGCGGCGTCCTGCCCCTGGATAGCAACGGCCATTGGCAGGTTCTGGGGCTCACCGCTGATCCTGGCGTGCTTGAGGTCAATCTGCCGGTCTGCAGCAGCTGGCAGCAGTACGCCGATTGGCTCGAGCAGCTTGATGCCGCTGCTGCGGCAGCCGGGCTGCGCAGTTTTAGGCAGCAGGGCGAGCGCACCAGTGGCACCGGTGGCGGCAACCATCTGTTGCTGGGCGGCCCCAGCCTCGAGCAGCATCCACTGTTCGGCCAGCCGGCCTGGTTGGTCGCGATCCTGCGGTACTGGCAGTGGCACCCTTCGCTGGCCTACCTGTTCAGTGGCAACAGTGTGGGGCCTGCGTCCCAGGCCCCCCGCTGCGACGAAGGCAGCGCCAGCCTGTTCGATCTGGGGCTGGCCCACCGGGTGCTGGAGCAGCTCCCTGATGGCGATCATCGTGTCGCCATGGGCGAGACCCTGCGCCATTTGCACGCCGACCGCAGCGGCAACACCCACCGCAGCGAAATCAGCCTCGACAAATTTTGGAATCCCGCCTGGAGTGCCGGCTGTCAGGGACTGCTGGAGTTTCGCGCCATTGAAACCATGCCCGACCACCGCTGGAGTGCGGCTGTGGCGCTGTTGGTGAGGGCGCTGACGGTGATGCTGCTCGATCGCCAGCGCCGTCCCAGCGGGCTTCACCCGTGGGGCGAGCTGTTGCATGACCGGGCCTTGCTGCCCAGCCAGCTGTGGGCCGATCTGGAGCAGGTGCTCGCTGATCTGTCCGACGCTGGATTGCCGCTGTCTGCTGAGCTGTTCCGGCCGATCTGGCACTGGCGCTTCCCCCGGCTCCTGCATTGGCTGGAAGGGGATGCCGAACTCGAGATTCGCCAGACCCTCGAGCCCTGGCCGCTGCTCTGCGATGTCCCCGTTGAGGGTGGCAACACCAGCCGCTTTGTCGACAGCTCACTGCGTCGTTTTGAGGTCGTGGCCAACCCCAGCTTGCGGGAGCGCTTTGTCTTGCACCTGGATGGACGCCCACTGCCCCTCAACCCGGGGGCGGGACAACCGCTGGCCGTGCGCTACCGGCAGGAAGCTCTGTATCCCTGTCTGCATCCGCTGTCGCCGGTGCATCTGCCGCTGCGACTCGATCTACGGCCCAGGGACGGCACCACGACCATCGCCAGTTGGTTGCTGCATGACGAGGCCCTCGGGTTTCAATGGCTTGAGCCGTCGGCTGACGCTGTTGTTCGCTCTGGCCTCAGTCAGGCGCCGCTGCGGCCATCGGCATCTGGACTGTGCACCATGGATCTGCGTTGTTAGATCCACCAGCTGCCAATCCCGCTCACAACCTGCGCCGTTACCCCCGGCTCGGCTGCAGAAGCTTTCGGCGCAGCTCGCCAGCCTGTGGGGGGCCTTGCAGACCGATGGAGCGATCACCGCTGCCGGCGACGCCCAGCACCGTTGGTGAAGCAACAGTTGGCGTTCGAGCCGACCATGGCTAACCAGGGTGTTCATGCCGAAGTTTCGTCAGCCATGTCCCTCGCCGCCATCGAATGTCCTGATGGGATTTGCCACAGCCACCACGGCGGACACACCGTCAGTCGGGACGCCCTGCAATCGAGCCTGCGTCGCCATGGGGTGAGCTGGTGCGAGCGGCTGGCTGAGCGCGTGTTCGAGATATCAGTCGACAGTTTCAGCCAGAGCGTCGCCCCCCATCTGCAGAGCGAGGGTTGGCAGCGCCGCCATCTCGACTGGGAATTCAGGCTTCAGGGCGAGTCGGCCGAGCCCGAGCGCACCCTTGTCGATGGCGCTCTCAATGCGGTCGAGAGTTTTCTGCACAGCCGTGAAGTGCAGCGTCTGTTCGTCGATGAACTGGTGCACGGCACCCTCAACGAGGCCGGTCTGCGCCCCAATCTGCGTCAACAGGCCCTGCAGCAGGTGATCGAAATCGAGCTGCTGTCCCTGCTGCGTTCACAGCGTGAGGCCCTGCTCGATCGGGTGGCCGAAGCCTTGCTCGACCATGCCGGCGGCGACTTCCCCCTGGCCCATCAAGAGTCCTCGTCAGCCCTAGACGAGGTCGAGCGCCTGCTCGTTCATCACGCTGAGGCCAGCCGGTAACCTGGCGCCCATGCGTCCAGTCCCCATCCATCTCGAAACCGGCAGTGATGTGCGCCGCAGCCTTGAGCAGTTGGCTGTGCACAACCAGAGCTGGGGGTTTGTGCTCAGCGTGGTGGGGAATCTGTCCCAGGCCGCGTTCCAGTGTCCTGGGAAACCCCACCCCACAGTTCTGCAGGGGGAACTGGAAATCATCACGCTGCAGGGCACTCTCTCCCCCCAGGGGGTGCACCTGCATCTGAGCTTTTCGGACCCCGAGTGTCAGGTCTGGGGCGGCCATCTCGAGCCCGGAACCGTGGTGCTCAAGGGGGCCGACCTGTTGGTGGTGTTCTTCGACGAGGTCGCCACCCCTGCCCGCGAGCCCGCCTTGGCCACGGCTGAACCACGGGTCGCCCTCGCTGTCTCGCCCGATTGCCCTTACTCCCGTCGGGCGCTGCGGCTGCTGCGCACCCTGGGCATCCCCCATGAGCTGCTCGAGCCGATCGCCGGTGCTCCGGTGCCCCAGATCTACATCGACGACCTGTTCATCGGCGGCTACGACGACCTGGCCGAGCTGCATGCCCGCGGTGAGCTCGAGCAATTGCGGGGGTTCTAAACCCGCGCTGTCGATCTGAGGCGGCGCTGCCGCAGCCGGTCAACGGCCCTGCTTGTCCTGCATACGGTCATGGGGCCGTTCA
>VGQR01000066.1 GCA_016882345.1 Cyanobacteria bacterium K_DeepCast_35m_m2_023 | reverse complement strand
GCCTCAACCCCTTGCTCCAGCAGGGGCCGTAGATAGGCGCTGGCGGCTTGGCGCAGCTCGGGATGCTCCAGATCGCCGGCTTCGATCAAGGGCACAAAGGCGGGGCATCCCACCTCGATCACCGTGACCGCCGGTTGGCAGGCGTGAATCGCGCGCCGGTAGGCACCGCTGGCGGCGGTGGCCGGGGTGGCGAGCACGCCGATCGAGGCCGCGGCCAGGGTGGCCGCCACGCTGTCGATCAGGCCCACCACGGGGACGCCCGCTTCGGCCACAGCCACATCGAGCGCCAGGGCATTGGAGGTGTTGCAGGCCATCACCAGCACGCCGATGCCCTGCAACCGCAGCCAGTGCACCACTTCGGCGGCAATCCGGCGAATCTCATCGGGGCTGCGTTCGCCATAGGGCACCCGCGCCGTGTCACCCAGATACAGGCTGGCCGAGTGCGGATAGCGGGCGTGCACCTGCCGCAGCACGGTGAGGCCGCCAAGGCCACTGTCAAACAGGCCAACCCGCAGGCTCATGAGGACCCCCTGAGGTAGTCGAGGATGCCACCCGCCAGGGCCAGGGCCATGCGGCGGCGGTAATTCGGGTCGCTGAGCCTGGACGCATCGAGGCGTCCGGTCACGAACCCCATCTCCACCAGGGTGGCGGGCATGGTGGTGCGGCGGATCACAAAGAAGCGTGCCGCCTTGACCCCGCGATCGATGGTCCCGGCAGAGATGGCCATCATCTGCCGTTGGACCGCATCGGCGAGTTGCCGCGAGCGCGCGGCATTGGCACCTGAGGCAAAGAAGAACGACTCGATGCCGTTCACATCGGGTCGTGCCATGGTCAAGGCGTTGGCATGAATGCTGACGAAGGCATCGACTTCGCTGTCATTGGCCAGCGCGACCCGTGGCGGCAGGTCCAGATCGACATCGCTGGTGCGGGTCATCAGCACCTGCACGCCCCTGGC
This sequence comes from Cyanobacteria bacterium K_DeepCast_35m_m2_023, assembly GCA_016882345.1. The sequence continues at coordinate 7,602 of VGQR01000066.1, read as the reverse complement.
CTGCAGCAGCCGGGTCACCTGCAGCGCCACGTCGAGCACCACGTCGGTTTCGCGCAGACCGCCGATGCCGATCGCCCCCGGGTCCGGACCGCCATGGCCCGGGTCGATCACCACCTTGAAGCGATCCCTGGGGACCACCGGCAGGCCGTCTGCGGACAGGGGCCGGGGTGAGGTGGGAACAAAGACCCTCTCGGGCAGCTCCAGCGGCCGGCGTTGCTCCAGATCGCCCTCGCCCAGGTTGCGCAGCCCTTGCGTTGGCAGACCATTGAGCTGCAGGCGCCAGCGATCCGGCGCCGTGCCCACCAGCTGCAGCCGCCGCGGATCGAGCGCAATGCCCGGTTGAAATTCGAGCACAAGCCTGGTGGTGCCGTCGTCGGGCCGGCCGACGCGCACTTCGCGCACTGGTCCGCTGCCCAGCAGGGTGCGGCTGCGGTTGGGCGTCCCGGGCAGATCCACCCACACGCGGGGGCCCCGGCCCACACCCCCGGCCTCGAAGTAGGCCTTGAGAGTGACGTCGGGGCTGGTGCGCAGCTCCAGCACACCCTGTCGGCTGAGACGCCAGGCCCCCAGGCTGGATGGCATGGCCATGGCCGCCTGGGCGTTCAGCACAGCTGCCCAGACGATGGTGCCCAGGCCGCCGCCGAGGCCGCGCAACAGCCAAGCCCTGGAGCGGCGCACGCGCAACGGTTCAGAACAGGGCAGGTCGCCGGTGTTGAAGGCTCGGCATCTGGGCACGGATGCGTTCGCCGTGGCCGTTGTCGATGGGCGCCACCGCCAGACCGGGGGCGGTCCCTGCATCGGCCAGCACCGTGCCCCAGGGGTCGATCACCAGGGCATGGCCATGGGTCTGGCGCCGTTCGACGTTGACGCCCGTCTGGGCTGGGGCCACCACATAGGCGGTGTTTTCGATCGCGCGGGCCTGCAGCAGCACCTGCCAGTGGTCCTTGCCGGTGAAGGCGGTGAACGCGGCCGGCACCATCAGCACCGTGGCTCCGCCTTCGGCCAGATAGCGGTACAGCTCGGGAAAGCGCACGTCGTAGCAGATCGACAGGCCGATGCGCCCCAGGCCAGGCACGTCGACCACCGGCGGTGGGGTGGAACCCGGCTGAACGGTGGCCGATTCGCAGTAGGTCTGGCCATCGGGCAGATCCACATCGAACAGGTGGATCTTGTCGTAGCGGGCCAGCAGCTGGCCTTCCTGGCTCACCAGTTCGGCGCGGTTGAAGGTCGCCCCTTCGCCGGCCGGAACGGGAAAGCCGCCCCCCAGCAAGGTCACCTGGTAGCGGCGCGCCATGGTCACCAGGAACCGGCTGCAGCGCTCGGCCAGGTCGCTGGCCAGGGCTAGCCGACGGGCGTCATCGCCCATGAAGGCGAAGTTTTCGGGCAGGCCGACCAACTCGGCGCCCCGGCGGGCTGCCAGTTCGATCTGCTCTTCGGCGGCGGCCAGATTGGCGTCGGGATCCGGGGTGCTGGTGAGTTGCACGGCTGCCGCCAGAAAACTGCTCACCACCACTCCGATCGCTGTGGCCGAACTGTAAGAGCCGCTCAGCTCTTCCGCAGCACCCCCGGTTCAGCCTGCAGCGGCACCACCTGCAGGCTGTCGACGGCTGCGCAGCAAGCGAAGTCGGCATCGTGGTTGCCCAGGCCGATCAAGCGTTGGCCGTGGCTGGCGGCCCGCAGGCAGGTCTCGGTGTCGAGGTGCCACTGCTGCCAGAGGGCCAGGGCCGCCAGCATTTCGTCATTGCCGAAACCCACGCCCACATGGGGCGCCACCGCCAGTTCGGTCGCGGCCGAGGCGACGGCACCAGCGGCCAGGCTGTCCTCGAGCGAATAGTCCCCCTCCCAGCCGCTGCCGACGATCCAGACCCGCTGGCAGCCGCGCTCCACCAAGAGCCGCGCCACGGCCATGCGGTTGGGCAGACAGGCGGTCAGCAGCAGAGGCACCGCGCGCACCGCCGCCAACGAACGGGTGCCGTTGGTGGTGCTCATGAAGATGCGCTTGCCGCCGACCACCTCGGGCGTCACCGCCAGGGGCGAGTTGCCCAGGTCGTAGCCATCAACGCGCTTGCCGCCGCGCTCACCGGCCCGCAGCCGCTGGGCTGCTGGCCAGGCGGCCGCCGCTGCCTCGAGCTCATCCAGATCGGCAAAGGCCTGCACCGCCTCGGCGCCGTTCTCCAACGACCAGGCGATGGTGGTGGTGGCCCGCAGCACGTCGATCACCACTGCCGCATCGGGACCGCCCTCGGCCACCGGCACGACCTGTGGCACGGCTTCGGAGGTGTGGAAATAGGAGAGTTGCATGGCTTCGCGGCCGCCGCGGCAGGTGCGTCACAGTAGGCACCGCAAGGCAGGCCCGATGGCGCAGACCGATCTCAGCAAGGCCTCGCGCCGCGATCTGCGGGGCTTTCTGCAGTTGCTCGAGAGTCGCGGCCAATTGCGCCGCATCAGCGTCCCGGTCGATGCCGATCTTGAGCTGGCGGCGATCGCCGATCGGGTGCTGGCCGCCGGCGGGCCGGCGCTGCTGTTCGAGAACGTGATCGGCAGCCCGATGCCCGTGGCCATCAACCTGATGGGCACTCAAGAGCGGGTGCTGTGGAGCCTGGGCATGGAGGCCCCCGAGGAGCTCGAGGCTCTGGGTGAGCGCCTGGCCCTGCTGCAGCAGCCCCGGCCCCCCAAGGGGGCCCGCGAGGCGGTGCGTTTCGGCTCGGTGCTGCTCGACGTGCTCAAGGCGCGGCCCGATTTGGACCTGACGCCGCCCTGCCACCAGCAGGTGTTCCAGGGGGATCAGGTCAACCTGGATGCGATCCCGCTGCTGCGCCCCTGGCCGGGCGATGGCGGCCGCATTTTGACCCTGGGGCTGGTGATCACCAAGGACCCCGAGACCGGCACCCCTAACGTGGGCGTGTACCGGCTGCAGCAGCAGGGCATCAACGCCATGACCGTGCACTGGCTCAGCGTGCGCGGCGGGGCACGGCACCTGCGCAAGGCGGCCGAGCTGGGCAAACCGCTGGAGATCGCCATCGCCATCGGCGTGCATCCGCTGCTGGTGCTGGCGGCGGCGACGCCGATTCCGGTGCAGCTGAGCGAGTGGCTGTTCGCCGGCCTCTACGCCGGCGAAGGGGTGCGGCTGGCCAAGTGCAAAACGGTCAACCTGGAGGTGCCCAGCCACAGCGAAGTGGTTCTCGAGGGCACGATCACCCCCGGCGAAGAGCTGGCCGATGGCCCCTTCGGCGACCACATGGGCTTTTACGGCGGCGTTGAAGATTCGCCGCTGGTGCGCATCCAGTGCGTCACCCAGCGCCGCGATCCGATTTACTTCACCACCTTCAGCGGCCGTCCCCCCAAGGAGGACGCGATGCTGGCTATCGCGCTCAACCGCATCTACACGCCGATCCTGCGGCAGCAGATCCCCGAGATCGTCGATTTCTTTTTGCCGATGGAGGGGCTCAGCTACAAGCTGGCGGTGATCGCCATCGACAAGGCCTACCCCGGCCAGGCCCGCCGCGCGGCGATGGCGTTCTGGAGCGCGTTGCCCCAGTTCACTTACACCAAATTTGTGGTGGTGATCGACAAGGCGATCAACATCCGCGATCCGCGCCAGGTGATCTGGGCAATCAGCGCCCAGGTGGACCCCTCGCGCGACCTGTTCGTGCTCGAAGACACCCCGTTCGACACGCTCGATTTCGCCAGCGAGCGCCTGGGCCTCGGCGGCCGCCTGGCGATCGACGCCACCACCAAGATTGGCCCTGAAAAGCGCCACCCCTGGGGCGAGCCGCTGCGCCGCCCGGCCGAGCTCGAGGCCCGTCTCGACGGGCGCTGGGCTGAGCTGGGCCTGGCCGACATCGGCACCACGGCGCCCGATCCGGCTCTGTTCGGCTACACCCTGGAGCACGTGCTGGAGCGGCTGGCGGCCCGGGCCTGATGCTGAGCCGGCAGGCCCACCACGCCCTCAAGGCTCTGCTGGTGCTGGCGGCTGACCCGCTGACCTGGCAGTCAACCCACCAGTTGGCAGCGGCCCAGGAGCTGCCCGAGCCGATGCTCGAGCAGCTTCTGCTGCGCCTGCGCCGCGCGGGTGTGCTGGTGGCGCGGCGGGGGCGGCTGGGGGGGTACCGGCTGGCGCGCCCGCCGCGGGACCTGTCGCTGGCGGCGGTGCTGGCTGGGTTGGGTGAACCGGTGGTGCAGTCAGGCTTGGCTGCCGGCGAGGCTGACGCCTGCGGAGAGGATGAAGCGACCCCGGCCGACCAGGTCACGGCAGCCTTGGCCCGCAGGCTCGAGCGTGCCCGTCAGCAGGCCCTGGCCCAGCTGAGCCTCGAGGATCTGTTGTTTGACCTGCGCAGCGCCGAGGCCAGCGCCGGCAGTGAGGCGGGGCTGCTGCTGGGGTAGGGGGGATCAGGCTGCACTGGTTACGGACCTGGTCTGGTCATGCCTTCACCAGAGCAGGCGGCAGGGAAAGGTGGCCAGCGCAGGGTCGAGGCTCACCAGTTGCAACCCCTCGAGCTCGGCCTGGGCCGCCAGCAAACGATCGAAGGGATCCCGGTGGGTCTGCTTGTAGCCACCGGCATGGACGCCATGATGCAACTGCACGGCCAGCGGTTTGAAACCCTGTTGTTGCAGGAGGGAGGGCAGATCCTGCAGCAGCTGTACGGCGCCGGTCAGTTTGCCCAGGCGACCTTTGGTGGCGATCTCCCAGCCGGAGGCAGCGCTCACAAAGATCGAGACCGCCGGGTCGTTGATGGCCGCGTGGGCGAGGGCGGAGAGCTTTTCAGGTTCGACCAACCACCAGAGCAGGGCATGGGTGTCGAGCAGGAGGGAGGAAGCCATCAAGTGGGCAACGGCGCGTCGAGCCCATCCAGCTCCTCGGGGGGCAGAGGGGCGAGCAGCACCTCGATGGGTGGAAGCTGCAGCTGACTGCGCAGCAGCCCTGGTTGCCGCCGGGGTTGATCGGCTTCGAGCGGAACCAGCCGTGCCCAGGGCTTCCCGTCCTTGGCCACCAGGATCGTTTCGCCGGCATGGGCGGCGTCGATCAGCCTGGAGAACTGGGTTTTGGCCTCATGAACATTGACGGTGCGCATATTGAAGGTGCGCATGGAGGACTACTCACATGTGGCAAGCTTAGTCCAGATGTGGATCCATGGCTGGGGTTCCGTGCGGACCTCTCAGCAGGAACGGCGCGGCAAGCAGGGCGCTGCAGCATTGCCTCTCGTGCGAGGTGCTGGCACGCCCCAGGTCTTACGCCTGCCCCACGAGCGGCTTGAGCGCATCGACTGCAACGCCGCCCGACTGGTGGTCGAACTGCACCGGTCGGTGCGTTGCAGCGATGCCCGGCGGCTCCTTAGGGCTGCTGCTGGTCAGGCTGTTGGATGCTCCAAGGGGGCTGCTAGCACTCGGCTAGTGCATTAACTTAAAAATAATCAAGTAGCCGTGCATGGCGGGTTGGGGGTTCTACGGCAGAAGGCGGGAGCGGGCGCAGCTGGCCAGCGTGCTGGGTCGGGAGCGCTGGTTCTTCCTGCAGATTTCGGGGCGGCGCCGCATCGGTAAAACCAGGCTGGTGCAGGAGCTACTCCAGCCGGAACACCGCGAGCGGGTGCTCTACATCCAGATCCCTGATTCCGATCCGGCCGGCGTGGTCAGCACGGCCCGCGACTTCATGGCGAATTTCGGCGTGGTTGCACCCCTGCCGCACGACCTGCGATCTCTGGCGGTGCGCATCGGCGAGCTCTGCGCCGGAGGCTGGATCGTGGCCTTGGATGAATTCCAATACTTCAGCCGCAAGGCTCTGTATCCCTTCACGTCAGAGCTTCAGTCTGAGGTCGACCGACTGGCGGCCACGCCCGGGATCAAGGGCGGCCTGATCGTGTTGGGCTCTCTGCATACGGAGATGCAGGCGCTGCTGGAAGACCGCAGTGCCCCCTTGTATCAGCGACTGACCGACTCGATCAGCCTGGGCCATCTCGACATCGCCTCGTTGCACGAGCTGTTGCAGGCCCATGCCGACAGCTCTCCAGAGCGGTTGCTGTTCCTCTGGAACCTGTTTGAAGGGGTGCCGAAGTTTTACCGCGATTGCTACGAGCAGGGTGTGATCGCCGCCGAGCGGCACACACTGCTGGAGCGCATGTTCTTCAGCAGCAGTTCGCCGCTGCGCACCGAGGCTCATAACTGGTTCCTGCGCGAATTGCGCGGCCGCTATGACCTGGTGCTCAAGTACGTGGCCAGGCATCCGGGGTGCACCCATGCCGACATCCAGGCCCACGCCGATTCGGTGGCCCCTGAGATCGGTAGCCAGGTGGCCAGCTACTTGAAGACGCTGGAGGAGAAGTACGGCATGGTCGAAAAGCGATTGCCTGTGTTTGCCAAACCCAAAGCCCGCAAGGGGCGTTACACGATCCGAGACAACTTCTTGCGCAGTTGGTTGGATGCGCTGGCGGTGCCCACGGCTGCGATCAACTTTCGCCCGCTGGAGGACCTGGTGCAACAGGCGAACCAGCGCTTGATGACGGCCGAAGGGTATGGCCTGGAGCGCCTGGTGGGTCAGCTCTATGAGGAACGCAGCCGGTTGGGAATCGGCGATTTCTCACTGACCTCGCGCATCGAGGGCTGGTGGGACCGCAGCGACACCGAGATTGATCTGGTGGCCCTTGATGAAACCGCCCAGCGGCTGCGACTGGGCAGCTGCAAACGATCGTCTGAGGCGCTGTTGGCCGATCTGGGTCGCTTTGATGGCCATGTCAGCCGTTTCCTCGCAGCCTTCCCTCGCTTCAAAACCTGGCAGGTGGAGACGGTGGCGATCGCTCCCTGTCTGGACCGGGACACCCGCCGGGCGATTCAATCGCGGGGCTATCGGCCTCAATCGCTCGACGACCTCACGGCCGACCTGTTGTGAGCTGCTCTGGTGAACCCCTGGCGCCGATGCGCTGCTGCAGCAGGCCGGCTGGATGGTGCAGGACCGCAGTGCCGTGAACATGGCGGTGAGGCCGACTACGGCCTGTTGGTGGGCGCCACCCTGGGCGGGTGTTCAGCTTTCACCGGCCTGCCACCCTGGCCGATTGGCTGCAGCCGCGCTGACCGGATCCGCCGGCCGGGGTCAGCAGCCGCAATGCCATGACAGTCGTTGTTGCCCAGCGCCCCCGAAAGGACTTGCCCCAGTTAGCCATAATGGGATTTCCCAGTCTGGGGCACTCCATGGCCAGCACGCAAAGGTGGTCACGGCTGATCAGGGCGGACGCATCAACCTGGGCAAATCCCGCGCGGGCTGCAGCTTTCGGCTGGTGGAGCAGGGCAGCCAGCTGATCCTTGAGCCGGTTGAAACGGTGCATGTGCCCGCAGCGGAAGCCTGGCTGTTCCGCAACACAGCTGCCTTCAGCTCAGTGCGCCGCGGCCTGGAGCAGGCCGCCGCTGGCCAGCTGGTGGAGGGGCCCGATCTCGACGCCGCCCATGCCCTCGCCCAGGCTTTCCCGATTGATGACGAAGCCCCAGATCACGACAGCGCGGAATGAGCGTCCAGATCCGCTGGACCCCTGAGGCTTCAGAGGAGTTTCAACGGCTTCAGGAGGCGGCATCGGCCGCGATTCGCCAGGACCGCAAGACCCAACAGTTCGGCCTCTT
>VGQR01000065.1 GCA_016882345.1 Cyanobacteria bacterium K_DeepCast_35m_m2_023 | reverse complement strand
GTGGCCGAGACCGTGGCGGCGATCCTGCACGACGAGGGCCGCAGCGAGCAGGAGCTGGCCCAGCTGCGGCTGATCAGCGCCCACCTGGGTGCCGGCTGCTCCCTGTGTGCGGTGCAGGGGGGGGGGGCGCAGCATCGCCACCACGATGGGCTTCACGCCATTGGAGGGCCTGGTGATGGCCACCCGCAGCGGCTCCCTCGATCCGGGGCTGCTGCTGCACGTGATGGAACACGAGGGACTCGGCCCGGCCGAGGTCGCCGACACCCTGAATCACCACAGCGGCCTGCTGGGGCTCTCAGGCCTCAGCGGCGATCTGCGCGCGCTGCGCCAGGCCGCCGCCAGGGGGCATGACGGCGCCACACTGGCCATCGACGTGTTCACGCAGCGGCTGCTCGAAGCCATCGGCGCCATGGCCGCCGTGCTGCAGGGCGTCGATGTGATCGCCCTGACGGGCGGCATTGGCCAGAACGATGAGGTCCTGGCCCACACCCTGCACAGCCAGCTGCAATGGCTGCAGCCATTCCGGCTCTTGCAGATCCCGGCCGATGAAGAGGGACAGATCGCGCGGCAGTGCCTCGCTGCGGCCCATCGTTTGACCTGAACGCCCGCACGGCGATTACGGCGGCGGCGGCTGGATCTGGAGCAGCCATCGCCGCATCGCCTGCAGCAAGCGCTGGGTTCCGGGACTGCTGCGCCGGCCGCAGCTGCTCGCCGCGAGCTGCTGCTGGGAGAGCACCGTGACCCGAGGCCTGGTGCTCCCACGAAAGTAATCAAGCACCCATAGGCCGTCAAAATCGTCGCTGGCAATCACCGGCATCGTTGGCCATCCCAGCCCCCGGGCCAGCTCGGGCAGGCGGCGGTGCTCCCAGGCCGCCACCACCCAGGCCCCGGCGTAGCCAGGATCCTTTAGCAGGGTGCAGCCAGCAGCCTCAGACCCTGTGGCGGCATCCTCAAACAAGCGGATGTTGACCCCACTGGCCACCGCCAGTGGTACCAGGGTCTGGTAGCTGCGGGCGTTTTTGCCGCTGATGGGATCGAAGCCATAACTGACAAGCTGCAGCGGTTGGCCTTTCAGCAGGCAGGCCAGCAGCACATGGGACAGGCTGAACGCCTGCAAAAAGCCCGTTTCAGAGAGGTTGTAATTCACCCGTTCTTCCCCCATCGGCAGCTTGTGGCCATGACGCAGCAGGACCACGCGCTGGGGCAGCGCCAGAGCCGGGCCGCCCTGCGGCAACAGGGTCCACAGCAGGGCCAGCAGCAGGGGCAGGCCCGCCGGCGGGGCCACCAGCAGGTGTTGCAGTTCGGGTTGCACCTGCCGCTTGAACTCCTGCCACTGGGGTGAGTCGATGACATCGCGGCTGGCGGCCTCGGCCAACCGCAGGCTGGCCAGCACGTCGCTTGGGTAGTGCACCAGGCAGGCGGGACGGGCGTAGGCCCCTTGCATCCCCACCGCTAACAGGCGTTCACGCCGTGCCGGCAACAGGTCGGCCAGCAACAGAGCAGCGGTGGCATACCAGGTGGCGTGGCCGCTGGGGTACGAGAAGGTTGTTTCCAGCGGCAGGCAAGGTTTGATCGAGCGGTCCCTCACGTAGGGCCTGGGCCGGGCCAGCTGGTCCTTGAGCACATCCTTGACCGCCTCAACCCGTTTGAGGAAAGCGGGCAACCCCATGCTCAGGTTGGGGGAAATTTTGGTGAGATCGGAGCCCACCGCAGCATCGAACGTGCTGATGTTGCGATCAAGAAAACGCCAGGTATGAATGACTGCTTCGGGATAAAGACTGCGCTGGTTCCAACGCAGAATCGCCAGGTCTTCGGCGTCTTGGGGGGTACCGGGGGCCGGAAGTGAACCCACCACGGCGCGATAGCGATCGGGGCTGAGGCTCAAGCCCGCGGCCGGATCAGCCGGCTGGGCCCAAGAGCCCAATCCAACCGGGGCGAATCCGACCAGGGTGGTTGCCACCACTCCTGCCCACCAGGTCGCTGACTGCGCGGATCGCGCCACTGGGTGCATGTCGATCGTTCAGGACTTCAAGCCCGGCATCAAGGTGCGCTCGTGCTGAGCCCCGGTGAGCATGCGGTTCCAGTACAGCGACGGCAGCAGCTTGCGCTTCACCCACCACATGCTCCAGCGCTCCTTGGTGGGATCGAGGGGGAACGACGGTGTGGCTTCCTGCTTGTAATTGAACTCAGCCATGATCGTTTTGCCATAGCCGGTGATCAGCGGGCAGCAGCTGTAGCCGTCGTAGGCCGCCTCCGGCGCCCTGGCCTCGAGGTGGGCCAGCAGGTTGGCCACCAGCACCGGCGCCTGACCGCGCACAGCGGCGGCAGTTTTCGAATTGGGCATGCCGCTGACATCACCCAAGGAAAACACGTTCGGGTAGCGCACGTGCTGGAGGGTGTACTGGTCGACCTCGACAAAGCCGGCAGCGTTGGCCAGGGGGCTGACGGCGACAGCAGCCGGCGGCGCCATCGGCGGGGTGACATGCAACAGGTCATAGGAGATGACCTCCTCGCGACTGGTCTCGCCTTCGCTGACCTTGAACACCGCCTCCTTGGTTTCGGCCCGAACCTCGGTCAGCACGTGGTTGTAACGGGCATCGATGCCCTTGCGCTTGACCACCTCGCGCAGGGGGGCGGCATACACCGGCACCCCGAAGATGCCCGGGGTGGCGGTGGCGTAGATCACCCTGGCGTTCAGGCGACGCGTCTTGAAGGCATCGTCGGCGAGGTACGCGATCTTTTGAGGCGCGCCGGGGCATTTGATCGGCATCGGCGCGCAGGTGAACACCGCGTTGCCGCCTTTGAAGGCCTGGATCGCCTCCCAGGTGTAGGGGGCGAAGTCCTTGCTGTAGTTGCTGCAGACACCGCCGCGGCCCAGGGCCTCAGGCAAGCCCTTGATCCTGTCCCAGGCCAGCACGACACCGGTCGCCACGATCAGCACGTCGTAGCCCAAGGTCTCGCCGCTGCTGGTGCTCACCTGGTTCTGATCCGGATCAAAACCGCTGGCAGCCGCCTGAATCCAGGTGACGCCGCTCGGAATCACATCGCGCTCGGGGCGACCGGTTTCGGCGAGGCTGAACACCCCACCGCCCACCAGGGTCCAGCCGGGCTGGTACCAGTGCTCACTGGCCGGCTCCAGGATCGCGACCTGCAGCTGGGGTCGGGCGCGCCGCAACTGGGCCGCCGCGGTGATGCCGGCGGCGCCGCCACCGACCACAAGAACCTGATGGTGAGCCATGGAGCGATCTGTTCTGGTTTTGAGTTTGCCGGGTGGGGGGAACGCTGAATCGTTGCGTCAGCAGGCGCTCAGATCGGGCAGCTCATCTCCACCCGGGCGGGGGTGACCTGCCAGATGTGGGCGGCGTACTCGCGCACGGCCCTGTCTGATGAAAAGAATCCGCAGCGGGCCGTGTTGAGCAGACTCATCGCTTGCCAGTAATTGTGCTGCTGCCAGGCCGCATCAACCCGATCCTGGGCCTCGAGATAGGCGGCAAAGTCGGCGATCACCGCATAGGGATCGCTTCCGACCAGGTTCTGCACCAGGGGTTTGAACAGCTCGCTGTCCCCGCCGCTGAAATGGCCTGACTCGATCAGGGCGAAGATCTGCTCGAGCAGCGGACTGGCGGCCACCCACTCCCAGGGGCGGTAGCCGTCGTTGTGCAGCGAGGCGATCTGCTCGGTGGTGCGGCCAAACAGAAAGAAATTCTCGGCGCCCACATGCTCGCGGATCTCGACGTTGGCACCATCGAGGGTGCCGATCGTCAGCGCGCCATTCAGAGCGAATTTCATGTTGCCGGTGCCGGAGGCCTCGAGCCCAGCAGTGGAGATCTGCTGGGACAAATCTGCTGCCGGATAGATCTTCTCGGCCAGCTGCACATTGAAATCAGCCAGAAACACCACCTTGAGCAGCCCCTTGGTGTCGGGATCGCTGTTGATCGTCTCGGCGATGCCATTGATGAAACGGATGATCAGCTTGGCCATCGCGTACCCCGGGGCTGCCTTGCCGCCAAAGATCACCGTGCGCGGCGCCAGTCCGGCTGTCTCGCCGGCCTTGATGCGCAGGTAACGGGCGATCAGGCCCAAAGCATTGAGGTGCTGGCGCTTGTACTCGTGAATGCGCTTGACCTGAATGTCAAACAGGCTGGTGGGGTCCACCAGCAGCCCGTGGCGCTGATCGATCATCTGGGCCAGACGGCGTTTGCTCGCCAGCTTGCAGGCGGCCCATTGCTCCAGAAAGGCGGGATCGTGCTGCAGCGGTTCGAGCTGTTTGAGCGCCTCGATCTGCATCGGCCAGTTGGGCCCGATGCTCTCGCTGAGCAATGCATTGAGGTAGGGATTGGCCAGGGCCACCCAACGGCGGGGGGTGACACCGTTGGTGACGTTGGTGAACTTCTCGGGCCATAGCGCCGCAAATTCGGGGAAGAGGCTGGCCTGAACCAGCTCGCTGTGCAATGCCGCCACGCCGTTGACGTGGTGGCTGCCCACCACCGCCAGATGGGCCATGCGCACCGCCTTGGCCCCCGATTCATCGATGATCGAGACCCGTCTCAGAATCTGCTCATTGCCGGGATGGCGCAACCGCACCCGCTGCAGAAAGCGGGCATTGATCTCGTAGATCAGCTCTAGGTGCCGCGGCAACAGCGATCTGAACAACTCGAGGCCCCAGCACTCGAGGGCCTCGGGAAGCAGGGTGTGGTTGGTGTAGGCCAGGGAGGCATTGGTGATGGCCCAGGCCTGATCCCAGTCCAACCCCTGTTCATCGACCAGCAGGCGCATCAGCTCAGCCACGGCGATCGCCGGATGGGTGTCGTTGAGCTGCACCGCCCAGTGGCGCGGAAAGTCGGCAATGGCAATGCCGCGACGCCTGAGGTTGGCGAGCATGTCCTGCAACGAACAGCTCACAAAGAAGTGCTGCTGCATCAGCCGCAGACGGCGCCCGCCGGCGGTGCCGTCATTGGGGTAGAGCACCTTGGAGAGGGTCTCACAACCCACCTTCAACTCCACCGCACCGTGGTAGTCGCCGCTGTTGAACGCGTGGAAGTCAAAGGACTCGGTCGCCTCAGCGCGCCACAGCCGCAGCCGGCCGCAGCTGTTGACCCGGTAGCCGGCGATCGGCACGTCATGGGGAATGCCGACGACCACCTCGGACGGCACCCAACGCACCCGGTAGCGCCCCTGTTCGTCGTGCCAGACCTCGGTATGGCCGCCAAAACCGACCACCTGGGCCTTGGTGGGATGCACCAGCTCCCAGGGCCAGCCGCCCTTGAGCCATTTGTCGGTGATCTCCACCTGCCAACCGCCCTTGATCAGCTGGTCAAAGATGCCGAATTCGTAGCGGATGCCGTAGCCGGTGGCCGGCAGTTCGAGTGAGGCCAACGACTCGCAGTAACAGGCCGCCAGACGCCCCAGGCCGCCGTTGCCCAGACCCGGCTCCTCTTCAACCGAATAGACCTGCTCGGGGTCGGTGACGCCGAAGCGACCGAGGGCCTCGGCCGCCTCGTTCTGCAACCCCAACATCAGCAGGTTGTTGGCCAGCTGGGGGCCGATCAGAAACTCGGCCGACAGGTAGGCCACCGCCTTGGGCTGCTGATGGCGCAACAGGTCCTTGCTGGCCAGATGGCGGGTCATCAACCGATCGCGCACCGCGTAACTCAGCGCCATGTACAGGTCATGGGGGCTGGCATCGATGGCGCTGCGCCCGAGCGAAAAGAACAGGTGCTCGGCCATGCCCTCGAACAGGTCGGCGGCAGTCAGGCCGGTGCGCTGACGGTCGCCGTAACTGGCCGGCAGGGGGATGCCCGCAACGGCGTTGAGGGCGGGTTGGGTGGCGGTCATGGCGCCCTACTGCTGGGTCTGACCCCAAGGTGGCCAGAGGCTGCTCGGACGGCAAGCTGGTGTCACATCAATTGGGGTCGTGGCGTTGGCCCTGGCATCGATGCTCGACCCCTCTGCTTTGCCGACGCTGACGATCCGCCGGCCCGACGACTGGCATGTGCACCTGCGCGACGGGGCGATGCTGCAGGCGGTGGCGCCCGCCACGGCGCGGCAATTTGCCCGGGCGATCGTGATGCCCAACCTGCGGCCGCCGGTGACCACCACGGCCATGGCGCGGGCCTACCGCGAGCGGATCAAGGCGGCCCTGCCCGATGGCTGCGACTTTGAGCCGCTGATGACGGCCTACCTCACCGAATCCATTGACCCGGCCGATCTGGAGCGGGGCTTTGGCGAGGGGGTGCTGACCGCCGTCAAGCTCTACCCCGCCGGAGCCACCACCAACTCGGATGCCGGCGTGCGCGACATCGGGGCGATCACCGGGGTGCTCGAGACGCTCGAGCGCATCGGCATGCCGCTGCTGATCCATGGCGAGGTGACCGACAGCGACATCGACATCTTTGATCGCGAGGCGGTGTTCATCGAGCGGGTGCTGGCGCCGCTGCTGGCGCGCCACCCCGGGCTCAAGGTGGTGCTCGAGCACATCACCACCAGCGATGCGGTCGACTTTGTGCGCTCAGGGCCGGCCAACCTGGCTGCCACGATCACGCCGCACCACCTGCACATCAACCGCAACGCGATCTTTGCCGGCGGCCTGCGGCCCGACCTGTACTGCCTGCCGGTGGCCAAACGGGAGCTGCATCGCCTCGCCCTGCGGGCTGCGGCCACCAGCGGCAACCCCAAGTTTTTCCTGGGCACCGATTCGGCCCCCCACGAGCGCCAGGCCAAGGAGAGCGCCTGCGGCTGCGCCGGCATCTACAACGCCCCCTATGCGCTGGAGAGCTACGCGGCGGTGTTCGAAGCCGAAGGCGCCCTGGATCGGCTGGAAGCCTTCGCCAGCGAGCATGGACCTCGCTTCTATGGCCTGCCGTTGAACACGGGCACCATCACCCTGGAGCGCCAGCCGACCGTGGTGCCCGCTCGAATTCACGGCAATGACGCCGCCGGCACAGCGGTCGAGCTGGTGCCGTTTCATGCGGGTGACACGCTGGCCTGGCAGCTGCGCTAACGCAACGAGCTGTTGCGCCGGCTCGCGTCCCAGGCACCGGCCGGCCTAACAAGGCATTGGGTCAGCGTTCTAGCCCCGGGCTCCCATGGCCTTCTTCGTTCAGCTGACCGAGGCCATCAACCGCCATCAGAGCCTGCTGGTCACCGGGCTCGACCCCAACCCCGAGCTGCTGGTGAACTGGGCCGCAGCCCGCGGGCTGGCGGGGCGCTCGTTCCTGAGCCAGGCGCGCCATTGGATCAAGGCGGTGATCGAGGCCACCGCCCCCCATGTCTGCGCCTTCAAACCCAGCCTCGGCTTCTACCAGGCCCTGGGGCCAGTCGGGCTGGAGCTGCTGGCCGAAGTGCGGGACCTGGTGCCCACCAACATCCCCCTGATCATTGACGCCAAGCACGGCGATCTCAACAGCGCTTCAGCCCTGGCCCACTACCTGTTCAAGGAGCTTGGCGCCGACGGGGTGACCCTCTCGCCCCTGGCGGGCTGGGACATCGCCGCACCCTTTCTGCTCTACCCCGACAAGGGGGTGGTGATCACCTGCCACAGCTCGAATCCGGCAGCGCGGCTGCTGCAGCACTACCCCAGCGACGACAGCCCGCTGTTTCTGCACATCGTGCGCGAGAGCCAGCTGTGGGCCACGCCCGAGCAACTGCTGCTCGAGGTGGGCACCAGCGATGCGGCCGTGCTGGCGGCGGTGCGCCAGCAGGCGCCACAACGGTTTCTGCTGTTGCGCAGCCTCTGGTCCGAAGAGGACCAACTGAGCCCGCTGCTGGAGGCGGGACTCAGCGAGGCGGGCGATGGCCTGCTGCTGCCCCTGCCCCAGAACCTGCTGGTAGAGGACGACCTGGCCGATCGTGCCGATGCCCTGCGCTGCCAGATCAACCGCACTCGCGAGACCGTGCAGCAGCAGCGCAGCGGCAGCGAGGGGCAACGTTGCGCGCTGTGGTTGCCCGGTGCGGACGCCGACGAGGGTTCTGATGCCGTTGCAGACGGGGCTGATGGGGCCAATGGATCGCCACTGGCGCGCGATCCTCTGGCT
Organism: Cyanobacteria bacterium K_DeepCast_35m_m2_023; assembly: GCA_016882345.1. The sequence continues at coordinate 524 of VGQR01000065.1, read as the reverse complement.
TCGCTGATCATTGATCTGTTTGACATCGGCTGCCTGCTGTTCGGCGAGTACGTGCAGGCCAGCGGCGCGGTGTTCAACTACTACGTCGACCTCAGACAGATCATTTCCGATCCCAACCTGTTTCACCGGGTGCTGCACGGCTACGGCGAACTGCTCAAGGAGCTCTGCTTCGATCGCATCGCCGGGATTCCCTACGGCTCGCTGCCCACAGCCACGGGCCTGTCTCTGCAGCTGCACAAACCCCTGATCTACCCGCGCAAGGAGGTCAAGGCCCACGGTGCCCGGCGGCTGATCGAAGGCGACTTCGAAGCCGGTGATGTGGTGGTGGTGGTGGATGACATCTTGATCACCGGCGGCAGCGTGCTGGACGGCATCGGCAAGCTCGAACAGTCAGGGCTGATGGTCCATGACGTGGTCGTGTTCCTTGACCATGGCGGTGACCACGACCGCCAGGCCAAGCAACGCCTGGCCGACGCCGGGTACCGGGCGCATGCGGTGCTCGACATCGTCCGCATCACCCGGGT
>VGQR01000064.1 GCA_016882345.1 Cyanobacteria bacterium K_DeepCast_35m_m2_023 | reverse complement strand
GCGATCGAGCTGCTCAAGGCCAAGCGCGCCGGTCGGCTCACCTTTCTGCCGCTCAACAAGATTCGCGGCGGCGGCAGCAGTGCCAGCGGCAGTGCGGCCCTGCAGCGGGGAGGCGGCAGTAGCGGTAGCGGCGGTGGCGGCGGCCTGATCGGCAGAGCGGTCGATCTGGTGGGCCACGAGCCCGTCTACGCCGAGGTGTTCCGCTACGTGTTCGGCGACACCCTGGTGTTCGACACCCTGGTCAACGCCCGCCGCGAGCTAGGCCGCAGCCGTGCCGTCACCCTCGAAGGCGAGCTGCTCGAGAAGAGCGGCGCCATGACCGGCGGCAGCCTGCAACAACGCAGCAGCCAGCTGAGCTTTGGCCGCAGCAGCGAAGGCGATGACGCCGAACCGCTGCGGCGGCGCCTGCTGGAGCTGGGTGAAAGCCTGGTGGCCTGCCAGCGCCGTGAAGCCGACATCGCCCAGCAGCTCGAGCAGTTGCGCCCCCAGCTGCTGCAGCGGCAGCAGCGCCAGGCCGCCCTGGAGGCCGAACGGGCCGCGGCCCAGCGCAACCTCACCCCCCTGCAGCAACGACGGCAGCAGCTCGACCAGCGCCTCGAGCAGTTGCGCAGCGCCATTGGTGCCGATCAGCAGCGTCAGCAGCAGCTCGAGACGGCCCTCAGCCCGCTGCACCAGCAACGCACAGCGCTCGAGCAGGCCGAGCAGGCAGCCCAGGCCAGCGGCGACGCCGATCGCTGGGCCGGGCTGCAGGCCGAACTCGAAGCCGCCGATGGGGCCCTGGCCACGGCACGGCAACAGCGCGACGCCTTGCTGGCCAGCCGCCGTGAGCGGGCCCTGGCGGCCGAGCGGGTGCGCCAGCAGCTGGCCTCGACCGCCGCCGATGAGCAGCGACTGGTCGAGGCCGTCGCCGCCCTGGTGGCCGAGCGCCAGCGCTGGAAGGAGCAACAGCAGGCCGACCAGCAGCGCCGCAGCCAACTCGAAGCCCAGCAGGCCGAGCTGCAGACCCGCTTTGGCGAACGCCGACGCGAACGCGACGCCGCCGAGGCTCGGCTCGCCGCCCAGCGTCAGACCCTGCAGCAGCAACAGTGGGAACTCACCCGCCTGGGCGAAGAGCTGCAGGCCCTGGCCGAGCAACAGCGCAGCGAAACCCTGCGGGTCGAACAGCTCGAGCAGCAGCTGCCCGACCCCGTGCCCGAGATTCCTGAAGCGGTGCGCGCCAATGGGCTCGAAGCCCTGCAAACCGAGCTGCGCAGCCTGCAGGCCCGCATGGAAGCGCTCGAGCCGGTCAACATGCTGGCCCTCGAAGAGCTCGAACAGCTCGAGCAACGCCTGGCCGAGCTCGAGGGGCGCCTCCAGGTGCTCAACAACGAGCGCGAAGAGCTGCTGCTGCGCATCGAAACCGTGGCCACCCTGCGCCAGGAGGCCTTCATGGAGGCCTTCACCGCCGTGGACGGCCATTTCAGAACGATTTTCGCCGGGCTCTCGGATGGCGAAGGCCATCTGCAACTCGAGAACCCCGAATCACCCCTTGACGGTGGCCTGACCCTGGTGGCCCACCCCAAGGGCAAGGCGGTGCGGCGCTTGGCGGCGATGAGCGGCGGCGAAAAATCGCTCACCGCCCTCAGCTTTCTGTTCGCTTTGCAGCGCTTCAGGCCCTCGCCGTTCTATGCCCTCGACGAGGTCGACAGCTTTCTCGATGGTGTCAATGTCGAGCGGCTGGCTGCCCTGATCGCCAGCCAGGCCGGTGAAGCCCAATTTCTGGTGGTGAGCCACCGCCGACCGATGATTGCAGCCTCGAGCCGCACGATCGGGGTCACCCAAGCCCGCGGCGCCCACACCCAGGTGGTGGGGTTACCCCCCGCAGCCTGATCCGCCGACGTGAGCCACAATGGCGCGATGGGCCCAGAGCCCCATCCAGCCGCCGGTCTTGAGCTCCTCCATCCCCCCATCCGCGGATCCCAGCGCCCAGACGCCCAGCGATCGGCTCTGGCTGCGCTCAGAACTGATGGGCACCCAGGTGATCACCCGCGACACCGGGCGCCGGCTGGGTGTGGTGGGCGAGGTGGTGGTGGATATCGATCGACGCGAAGTGGTGGCCCTGGGGCTGCGTGACAATCCCCTGACCCGCTTTCTGCCTGGTCTGCCCCGCTGGATGCCACTGGAGCGGATCCGCCAGGTGGGCGATGTGATCCTGGTGGATTCGTCTGACTCGCTGGCCGAGGGGTTCAACCCTGAGCGGTACAGTACTGTCATCAATTGCCAGGTGATCACCGAATCGGGTGAAACCCTGGGCCGGGTCCTGGGTTTCAGCTTCGACATCGAGACCGGCGAGCTGACCACCCTGGTGCTGGGCGCCCTTGGGGTGCCCCTGCTGGGTGAAGGGGTGTTGAGCACCTGGGAACTCACCGTTGAAGAGATCGTTAGCAGCGGTCCCGACCGAATCATTGTCTACGAGGGTGCCGAAGACAAGCTCAAACAGTTGGGCACCGGTCTACTCGAAAAACTGGGCATCGGCGGCCCCAGCTGGGAGCAGGACGAGCGCGACCGCTACCGGGTGGGCATGGTGCCCGTCGAGAACCAACTGGCTCCAGGGCAACCGGCGGCCAACGAGCAGCGCCGCATCCAACCAGCCAGCACCCAAGCCTTTGCGCCCGACGAGGAACTCGATTACGTCGAACTCGACGAGCGCCGCGAACGGGAACCCCTGCGCCAACGCCGCTACCTCGATGACCCCGAACCCGAGCGCCGCTACGGTGATCGCGACGACCGCTATCGACCCCAGCCAGCCGACCCGCGCGACGTGGACGAACGCTTTGCTGAAGCGCCCCCCCGGCGCGAACCCCGCGGCCCCCTGCCCCGCAGGGAGCCGCGCTATGGAAACAGCGATCGTGAACCCATCGACGTCGAACCCGAGGTGATCGACGATCCCTGGTGACAGCCAATCCCTGGTGACAGCCAATCCCGGAGCCGACGATTTTGCTGAGGACGCGCGCAGCTCCGCCCCTCAGCGGCCCCTGAACTCCAGTGACAACGAATTGACGCAGTAACGCTGTCCGGTCGGCGCCGGGCCATCGTTGAACACATGGCCCAGATGGGCGTCGCAGTTGCTGCAACGGATCTCGGTGCGGACCATGCCGTGGCTGCGGTCCTCAAGGGTGGTGATCGCAGCAGTGCTGACCCCATCCCAGAAACTGGGCCAGCCGGTGCCCGAATCAAACTTGGTCGTCGAGCTGAACAGCTGTGCTCCGCAACAGATGCAGTGGTACGTCCCGCTGGCTTTGTGGTTCCAATAGGCGCCGCTAAAAGCGCGCTCGGTGCCGCCCTGTCGGGTCACCGCAAACTGCTCAGGGGTCAGCCGATCGCGCCAGGCCTCTTGATCCAGGCTGCGGGCCAAGCCGCTGGGCAGACCGCAGGCAGAGGAATCGGATGAATCGGCCATCACAGCACAACAGGCTGGCGAAACCCTAGGCAGACCGGGGCGGCGGCAGCAGCTCCTGCACCAGCTGGGTCATGGCGGCCACGGCACCGGGTTGGCCGCGCAGGCTGCGCAAATCGTTGCGCATGCCCGCCAGACGCGCCGGATGGGCCAGCCAGTCGGCCGCTTCGGCAGCAATCTGGGCCGGGGTGATCGCCCCGACCCGCTCGGGCACCACAGGGCGCTGGGCCGCAATGTTGGGCCAGGCCAGGAAGCCGCGATGTCGCATGCGCCAGGCGGTCAGCGCCAGCCCCAGCAACCAACGCAACAGTGGCAGACGGGCGACCAGCCCCAGGGCCCCGTCCCAGGCCTGCATCACCTGCAGGTGCTGGGTGGGAACCAGCACGATCATCGGCACCCCCAGGGCGCCGAGCTCGGCGGTGTTGGCCCCCACGGTGGTCAAGGCCAGCTGGCACTGGCTCAAGGCCCCATGGGCTGGATGCTCAGCATGCAAATCGATGCGAGTTCCGGCTGGAGTGACCAGGCAGGGGCCCGACGCCGCCTCGAGGCGAGGCTCGCCACTGGCGTAATGCCGTTGCAGTGGATTGGCCGCGCCGCTGTAGGCCAGCAGTTCTGCGGGACTGGTGGTGGGAGCCACCGGCAACAGAAAACGGCACCCAGGGCGCAGGGCCGCCAAACGATCGGCAGTCTCGAGCAGAAACGGCATACCGACCTGCAACTTGGCGCGCTTGGACCCGGGCAACAGGGCGATCCATTCACCTGGGGGCAAGGGGGCACTGGAGCGCGCACTGACCGAGAGGTCGGCCATCAGATCGCCCACCACGGTGCAGCGCGACTGCAGGCGCATGGGCAACCGGTGCGCCGCTGCTGGGCCCATCGCAGCCACACGGTCATTCCACTGCGGCCAACGCGCCACCCATTCGGCATAGGTCAGATGTCGGTACCCCAGACGAGCTGAGAGCAAGACCGTCCAGAACTGGTCCCCACCCAGGAAAACCACCAGGCCGCGCGCCGGCCAGGACCCATAGCGGCTCGGCCGCAGCAGCAGGCTCCAGAAGTGGCGCGCTGGCACGATGCGCTCAAACAATCCCCAGGCGGCCGCGACGCGGTGTTCGACGCCAGTGGCGTTGGGGCAGGGCACCAACACGAGCTGCAACGGCAGCGGCAAGGTCTGGTGCAGACGCTCGGCTATCGGTCGAACCCAGGTGCTCAGCTCCCCGGGCCCGTTGCTCACCAGCACGACAGTGGCCGGGGCTTCTGCGCTGGGCATTAAGAAAAAATGCGGATGGCGAGACTTGAACTCGCAAGGCCAAAGCCACACGCCCCTCAAACGTGCGTGTCTACCAATTCCACCACATCCGCGTGGCCGGACGGCCGCAGCCGTTCCAAGGCAGCAATATACCCATAGACCCGTCCACCGTCACAGGCCGATGGGCTCGGTGAGCGCTGATACAGTCCGCTGCGGCCCTGAGCGCTGACTCCAGCCCCCCTGCGGATGCCCATCGGCAAACTGCTGATCGCCAACCGAGGCGAAATCGCCCTTCGGATTCTGCGCAGCTGCCGGGAACTCGGCATCGCCACAGTCGCGATCTACAGCACCGTTGACCGCAATGCGCTGCACGTTCAGCTGGCCGACGAGGCCGTCTGCGTGGGCGAGGCACCCAGCAACAAGAGCTACCTCAACATCCCCAACATCATCGCGGCGGCCATTTCCCGCGGTGCTGATGCGATTCATCCCGGCTACGGCTTTTTGGCCGAGAACGATCGCTTCGCCGAAATTTGCCAGGACCATGGCCTGACCTTTGTCGGCCCCTCGCCCGAGTCGATCCGCTCGATGGGCGACAAATCGACCGCCAAGGCCACCATGCAAAAGGTGGGGGTTCCCACCATCCCGGGCAGTGAGGGCCTGCTGGAAGACCGTCTTCAAGCTGCGGCGTTGGCCGAGCGCATGGGCTATCCGGTCATGATCAAGGCCACCGCCGGCGGCGGCGGCCGTGGCATGCGTCTGGTCCAGACCGCCGATCAGCTCGAGAGCCTGTTCAAAGCCGCCCAGGGTGAGGCCGAAGCCGCCTTCGGCAATCCGGGCCTGTACATGGAGAAATTCGTCGATCGGCCCCGGCACGTGGAAGTGCAGGTGCTGGCCGACCGTCACGGCAACGTCGTGCACCTGGGCGAGCGCGACTGCTCGATTCAGCGGCGCCATCAGAAGCTGCTGGAAGAAGCCCCCAGCACAGCCGTGACCCCCGAACTGCGCCGGCAAATGGGCGACGCCGCCGTGGCTGCAGCCCGCAGCATCGGCTACGAGGGGGCCGGCACCGTGGAGTTTCTGGTGGACCGCAGCGGCGCGTTCTATTTCATGGAAATGAACACGCGCATCCAGGTCGAGCACCCGGTCACCGAAGTGGTGACGGGGGTTGACCTGATTGCCGAACAATTGCGCATTGCCGGTGGCGAGCCGATCAGTGTCAAGCAAAGCGACATCAGCCTCACGGGCCACGCCATCGAGGTGCGCATCAACGCCGAGGATCCACGCCAGAACTTCAGGCCCGCCCCAGGCAAGATCACCGGCTGGCTACCGCCGGGTGGACCGGGCGTCCGGGTTGATAGCCACGTGTACACGGGTTACGAAATCCCGCCCTTCTACGACTCCCTGATCGGCAAGCTGATCGTCTGGGGCATCGACCGTGACCATGCCCTCAAGCGTCTGAGGCGGGCACTGTCGGAATGCGCGATCACCGGCATTCCCACGACGATCGATTTCCACCTCTCCCTGCTCGATCGGCCCGAATTCCAGCGGGGCGACGTGCACACCAAATTTGTCGAGCAGGAGATGTTGCCCAAGAGCTGAAGCGTGCCGGGGCCAAGTGGTCCTGGAGCTGAGCCCGGGTCAAAACCTGCTGCATGGGGCCTGCACGTTCAGGCCACCAGCTGCCTCTGCAAAACCTGGGTCAGCAACCCCTGCTGACCGACGAGTAACTCGCGCAGCAGGCTGATCAGCCCAACCCACACCACCGGGGTCACATCGACGCCTCCGATCGGCTGGATCAGGCGCCGGGTTGGCACAAGCAACGGCTCGGTGGGCCCACCGATCAGGCGCATGGCTCCCTTGCTCAGATCCACCTGGGGATACCAGGTGAGCACGATCCGAAACAGAAACAACAGGGTCCAAGCCGCCAGCAGCAGACCCAGGCCAAGGTGAACCAAAGACAGGGCCGTCACAAACCTCTAAGCAAATGACGTCTGAGCCTAGGAAGCGGTGATCGCTGCCTAAGATCGGCCCACGGTTCGCTGCTATACAGCTCGACAGGCCATGACCCCATCCCTCGCCAACTTCCTCAGCAGCCTCGTTTGGGGAGCCGTGATTGTGGTGGTGCCCATCACCGTGGCCCTGATCCTGATCAGCCAGAACGACCGGGTCGACCGCAAGCTCTGAAAAGCTGGGTGGAGTCGGTGTCCGGTCCCTAAACTGAATTGACACATGCCACGGTGACACCGCGTGGTTAACGCCAGTCTCAACTGGGCCAGCATCGTGGGCATCGTGCTCGCCGTCGGCGGGGCGCTGCTGTATTTTATGCGCAGTTTCAAACCTGCTCTGGCCCGCGATTACGACGTTTTTTTTGCCGCCGTGGGCTTGCTCTGCGGCGGCATTTTGTTTTTTCAGGGCTGGCGGCTCGATCCGATCCTGCAATTCGGCCAGTTTCTGCTGGCCGGCACCACGGTGTTCTTTGCCTACGAGAGCGTGCGGCTGCGGGGCGTCACCACCGAACAGGCCCGGCGTTCCTCGTACTTCGATGACGAGGAGCCGGCGGGACCCTATCGGCCCCAGATGGGCGGTCGTCCCTGGGATTCAGCCGTCGATCGCTTTGACGAACCTCAGCCGATCCGCCGGCGCATCCGCTCGCAACCGGAGGACGACGAAGCCGATGAGTTTTACCGACCCCGCCGCCCCAGTAGGGCTGCCATTCCCGAGCGAGCGGCCAGCCGTCAAGAGCGCTCCTCCGTTTCGTCTGCTGAATGGGATGCTGATTCCCCCAGCGAACGCGGGCCATCGCGCTACAGCGCCAGCGGCAGCAGCGGGGCAGTCAACGACCGCAGCAGCTACTTTGGTGCTCGACGCCGGGCCCGCGACGACCGTTCTGAAACCAGACGCAGCAGCCGCCCCAGTCCCGAAGAGGGCTCCATGCCTCGCTCGAGTCGCCGCGGACCCGCCACCGGCAGCGATGCGCTGACCCCCACCGGCTCAGGTTCGTCCCGTATGGCCTCCCGCGCCCCGATGGGCGAACCACTGCGCAGCAACGCGCGTCCGCCCACCAGCAGCGACATCAGCGATGCCGACTTCAAACCTGTGGCCCAGTCGCCTCGCTCTGCAAGCAAGGGTTCAGCGGCCGACAATTCCACGACCGACCGCAGCCCCAGGCCCCGCGACAACAGTTCCCGCTTTGACGACTGATTGACCCGGCAACCGACTGGGTCCGTCCCCTGGCTCGCAGCAGCGGCGGCATTGCTTGGGCTTTTTGGCTGTGACGCCTCTGGGCTCTGGAGCGCTGGCTTCAGGCGGCAAGCGCCCAAAACCAGTGCCCTTGGTGCTGAGCAACGGCGCGATCCGGCGTTAAGCGGCAATGGTCGCTTGCTGGCCAGCATTGTTGAGTCCAACGGGCACAGCACCCTTGTGTTGCAGGAACAACCGTCAGGACGCCGGTTGCCGCTGCGCCACCTGCGCGGCCATCGACCGCACCGCTCCCCCTCCCTGAGCTGGAACGGCCGCTATGTGGCGGTGCTGCTCCACGAAGGGCAACGGCCGATCGCTGCGATCGAAGACCGTCTCAGCGACCAGCTCTTGCGGGTGCCGCCTCCGCCCGGCGCTGTGCTCGAACGGCTGAGCCTTGCTCCCGATGGTCAGCAACTGGCTCTGCAACTGGTGCAGAACGGACAGCAACGCGTTCAGGTGTTCACCCTGACAGGGCTGCTTGAACCGGACCGGCCCGGTGGGCTGCGCAGCAGCAATCCGGCACCATGAGCCGCCCCTCAGCCGGCGCCACTGCGCTGATCATCCTGGCCACGGCAACACTGCTGAGCAGCTGCACGGGCCAGCTGCCTCCGCCCATGGCTGGACTCAACCGTCAGCTGGAGCTCTCGGGGGGCAGCCGCGACCCGGCTCTGGGAGACCGCTGGTTG
>VGQR01000063.1 GCA_016882345.1 Cyanobacteria bacterium K_DeepCast_35m_m2_023 | reverse complement strand
TGGGCCAAACCCCAAGGCCTGTTGTTCGATGCCATGGGCACCTTGATCACGCTGCGTCAATCGGTGGGTTTCAGCTACGCGGCCGTGGCCCAGGCCCACGGCCTGAGTGTCGATGCCGCAGCCATCGACACGCTATTTCCTCAGATCTACAGGCAGGCCCCACCACTGGCGTTTGGGCCCCTGGGCGAGGAGGCTCTGCTGGAGGCCGAGCGCCGGTGGTGGGGTCAGCGCATCTGTGAGACCTTTGCCGCCATCGGCGCCCCAGCCCCGGCAGAAAGCCTGCAGCGCGCCCTGTTTGAGCATTTTGCCCAGAGCGACTGCTGGCAGGTCTACGAGGATGTGGAATCTCAACTGCAGCGCTGGCGCAACGACGGTTTGCGCCTGGCGGTGGTGAGCAACTTCGATCGCCGCCTGCATGGGCTGCTCGAGGGGCTGGGCCTGGCACCGCTGTTTGATGCGGTGGTGGTCTCGAGCGAAGCCGGAGCCGCCAAGCCGGATCCCCATCCCTTTGCGGTGGCGCTGGCCGCACTCGAGTTACGCGCCGATCAGGCCTGGCATGTCGGCGACAGCCCCGAAGATCTGGCCGGGGCAAGGGCAGCAGGACTGCCGTGCGTGCTGATCGAACGCTTCGGATCAGGCACAGACCCGGAGGGCCCGCCGGCTGCTCGATCAAACGCCGCGGCAAAGGAACACGAGTAAGGGCGAATACCCCTATTCGCCGATCGGCTATGTCAGCATAGGCAGGCTTAAGATGGCAGCCATGGCCTTGCAACTGGGCGACACCGTGCCCGACTTCACCCAGAACTCCCAACTGGGTCCAATCAACCTCTACGACTTTGCCGACGGCAGCTGGGTGGTGCTGTTCTCGCACCCAGCCGACTACACCCCGGTCTGCACCACAGAGCTTGGGGAAGTTTCACGTCTGCGCCCCGAGTGGGACAAGCGCAACGTCAAAACGATCGCCCTGAGTGTCGACTCGGCTGAAAGCCACAAGGGTTGGATCGGCGACATCAACGAGACCCAGCAGACCACCGTCGACTACCCGATTCTGGCCGACGAAGACAAGACGGTGAGCGATCTCTACGGGATGATTCATCCCAATTCGCTCAACAACCTGACGGTGCGTTCGGTGTTCATCATCGACCCCAACAAAAAGCTGCGTCTGCAGATCACCTATCCCGCCAGCACCGGCCGTAACTTTGCCGAGATCCTGCGCGTCATCGACTCGCTGCAGCTCACCGACAACCACCAGGTTGCCACGCCCGTGAACTGGAAAGATGGCGATGACTGTGTCGTGGTGCCGTCGATCCCCACCCACGAAGCTCGCAACAAGTTCCCCAAGGGAGTGAGAGAGATCAAGCCCTACCTGCGCATGACCCCTCAGCCCAACCGTTGAGCGCCACTCGGGGGGCCAGAATCCACTGACCCCCCGACGCGTCAAACCATGAATCAATGGTGGCAGTGGCAAGGCGGAACCAGCACCGCGGCCAGCAGCTTTGCGGTGATCGGTGTGGGTCGATTCGGCAGTGCCGTCTGCACCGAACTGTTGCGATTCGGTGCTGAGATTCTGGCGATCGATGCCAGCCAGCGGGCCATCGATGAGTTGCGTCAGCTGGTTCCCGCAATCGAAGCCCGGGTCGTCGACTGCACCGATGAAGAAGCCCTGAGAGCGGCGGGTGTGCTCGATGTCGCCACCGTGGTGGTGGCCATCAGTGAGCCGATTGAAGCCAGCATCACCGCCACGTTGATCGTCAAGGACGGCAAGGGCAGCCGGGTGCGCCAGGTGATTGCCCGAGCCACCAGCGACCTGCACGAAAAGATGCTGCGTCGGGTTGGGGCCGACAAGGTGGTCTTCCCCTCCAAGATGCAGGGGACCCGCTTGGGCATGGAGCTGGTGCGCCCCAACCTGCTCGAGCGTCTGCGCCTCGATGACCGCAACAGCATCGAAGAAATCAAGGTGCCCCGCTCCTTTGTGGGGCAGTCGCTTCGTGATCTGAACCTGCGCAAGAACTTCAATGTCAGCGTGTTGGCCGCCGGACCCGAAAACCGCCTGACCGTGAACCCCCCCGCCTCCCAGATCCTGCAGGCCGACGAACTGCTGGTGGTGATGGGCACCAGCGAGGCACTCGAGGGTCTGCCGAGCCAGTAAGTCATGCGTGTGCTCGGGCTGATGAGCGGCACCAGCGCCGATGGTGTCGATGCCGTTCTGGTCCGCTTTGGCGGCAGGCTGGATCGACCGCGCTGGACGATCCTGGCCGAGGCGTCGGTGCCCTATCCCGCCGAGCTGCGGCAACGCCTGGTGGAGGTGGGTCAGGGCCTCCCGATCAGCAGCGCCGCATGGCTCGATCTCAGCGAAGCCGTCAGCGAACTTCAGGCTGCGGCGGCCCAAGCCTGCGACCCCAAGGGGCATGCACAGCTGATCGGCTGCCACGGCCAGACGCTGTGGCATCGCCCTCCTGACGGGCTGCGACGGGGGGCGAGCTTGCAACTGCTGCAAGGGCCACTGCTCGCCACAGTGTTGCGGCGACCCGTCATCGTTGACTTCAGGGCGGCTGACCTGGCTGCTGGCGGCCAGGGAGCCCCCCTGGTTCCACCCGCCGATGCCGCTCTGCTGGGCCGCAGCTCCGGTTGGCGAGGCGTGCTCAACCTCGGGGGCATCGCCAATCTGACCCTGATCCCTCCGGCCCAAGGCCCCGAACGCCAAGCGCCACTGCAGGGCTGGGACTGCGGTCCGGCCAACAGTCTGCTCGACCTCGCCGTGCAACACCTCAGCGGGGGCGAGCAGCTCTACGACGAAGGCGGGCGCTGGGCGGCGCGGGGCCAAGTCGCAGAGGCCCTGGTGCAACGGTGGCTGCAGGAGCCCTACCTGCAGCAACGCCCGCCAAAATCAACCGGCCGCGACGTGTTCGGTGCCGCCGATCTGAAGCGACGGCTCGGTGAGATGGACCAATGGCACCCCGCCGATGCGCTCGCCACGTTGACCGCCTTCAGCGCCGCCTGCGTGGCCCTGGGCCTGAACCAGCACGCCCAGACAGCAGGTCGAGCCATTGAAGTGCTGGTGGCCGGCGGCGGCTGCCGCAACGCCACATTGATGCGCGAACTGCAGTGGCGCTGCCGCGGTACCAGCGTGCGCCCCCTGGCCCACCTGGGCATTGGCGATGCGCAGCGTGAAGCGCTGGCGTTTGCCCTGCTGGCCTGGTGGCACCAGCATCGCCACCCGGGCAATGCACCGAGTGTGACGGGCGCCCAACGCCCCGTGGTTCTGGGCGTTCGCGTCGACCCCGCTTAGCAGGGTTCAGGTGGGGCGCTGCAGCCGCAAACGCCGCGGGGCACCGCGCAGGCGCTGGGGCCGCTGCTGCTCCAGCGCCGCCCGGAAGCGATCGGTTGTGGCCTCGGGAGCCGAGGAGGCGCGCAATTCGAAGCGCTCGACGCCCTGCTGAATCAGCACCTTGGCCATGTTGCTGACGGTGCGCGATTCGCTTTCGGCCAGCGCGGCCAGCCGCTGGCACAGATCCTCGGGCAGGACGACCTGGATGCGCGGCGATTTCGGCCGGCCACTGGAGGAGTTCTGGCGCGTCGGCACGACCGAGCAGGGATCCCGCGGGATACCAAAAAGTGTACTGAGATGCGCAAGGGTAGTATCCAAGCCTATGCTTGTGGACATCACCGTCAGCCCAGCGTTCCTTCTGGGTGGGGGACGCACCAGGGGACAACCCGCATCCAGCCCCCGCTCCGTTCAACCGGTTTGCAGCCATTCGACCCACCTGTTCCCATTCCCTTCACAGCCATGGCCACCCTGCCCCGCGCCAGCCGCTCTGTCTCCCCAGCCACGGGCACCGCTCAGCGCCAGCCCCGCAGCCGCAAACGCCGCACCGCCGAACGCAGCGACGTGTTGGTATCGGCGGTGATCAGCACCTATCTGCTGACGCACCTGCACCATGTGCTGCAGCGGGCCGAATACAGCGCCCAGCAGGAGGGCAACCAGGCCTTGGCCGGCAACTACGCCCAGCTGCGCAAGGTGCTGTGCCTGGACGCCCGCAGCATGGAGGACGCCTCGGCCTGCGGCGACGCTGAACCCGGCCAGCCCCGGGCAGCCTGAGCCCCCTCGAGCGGCAGCACAAACCCGGTGCTACAAGCCGCGACCGCCGATCGCCAAACGGCGCATTTCTCCATAACGTCGGTGTAGCGCGGCCCACCCCCCATGACCGACAGCAGCAGCGGCGGCAACGCCAGTGGCCATGCGTCCGAGCTTTATGAGCGCATCAGTGCCGACCCCGCACTCACCCAGGCCTTGTTTCGCCAGGCTCTGCAGGATCCCAACGGTGCCCTGGCGCGGATCGTTGCCCTTGGCAACGACCTCAACCTGCCGGTGACGGCCGACGAGGTGCGGGCCCACCTTGCATCACTCGACGATGCGGCCAGCAAGCAGTGGCTGCTCAAGGCGCGGGGCGGCCTCTGATCGACGCTGCTGCTGCGCTGGTGGCTGCTTGCGCGGATCGGGGCCCCCGCCCTGGGCCCAACTGAAGAACAGCCAGTAGCTGACGATGGCTAGCCCGGCTGCCACCACCAAAGCCGCCACCTGTTCGAGGCGTTTGACCATCGGCACACGCCAAGGCTCACTTCGGTCAGTCTGGCCGAGCGGGATGATGTGACCCATTCGCCCCCCTGGCGGGGCTTCCGTTGCGCTTGGTGCCGTGCTGCGTCTTGAGTCGATCAGCAAGATCTACCCGACTGGCGAGGTGCTGCGCGATGTCACCTGGGAGGTCAAGGCGGGCGATCGCATCGGCTTGGTGGGTGTCAACGGCGCCGGCAAATCGACGCAGATGCGGCTGATCGCCGGGCTCGAAGAGCCCAGCAGCGGCCGGATCGTGCGCCAGGGCAACCCCCGCATCGCCTACCTGCAGCAGGAATTCGACGTCGACCCCCTGCGCACGGTGCGCGCCGAGCTGTTTCAGGCCTTCGGTGAAGCCGCAGGCGTGCTCAACCGCACCCGCGAGGTCGAGCATGAACTGGCCAGCGACAAGGCTGCTGAAGATCCCGATCATCTCGAGGAGCTGATCCACGAGCTGGGTGCCCTGCACGAGCGCTTCGAAGCCCTGCACGGCTATGAACTCGAGGCCCGCATCGACAAGCTGCTGCCGACCATTGGCTTCACAGCCGAGGGAGCCGAGCAACTGGTAGCCGACTACTCGGGCGGCTGGCAGATGCGCATCGCCCTGGGCAAGATCCTGCTGCAGGAACCCGATCTGCTGCTGCTCGACGAGCCCACCAACCACCTGGACGTTGAAACGATCCAGTGGCTGGAGGGCTACTTGATCGAACAGAGCGCCGCCATCGTGGTGATCAGCCACGACCGCACCTTTTTGGATCGGGTCTGCACCCAGATCGTCGAAACCGAGCGCGGCATCTCGCGCACCTACCTGGGCAACTACAGCCAGCACCTCGAACAGAAGGCGCTGGAACGCGAGGCCACCCAGGCCGCCTTTGAACGCCAGCAGAAGGAGCTGGCCGAACAACAGGCCTACATCGACCGCTTCAGAGCCAGTGCCACCCGCTCGACCCAGGCCAAGAGCCGCGAAAAGCTGCTCGACAAGGTCGAGCGCATTGATGCCCCGGTCGAGACCGTGGGCGGGCCGCGCTTCCGTTTTCCCGAGCCGCCCCGCTCGGGCCGGCTGGTGGCCGAAATCAAAGACCTGAGCCACAGCTACGGCGAGCAGATCCTGTTTCTGGGAGCCGAGCTCGAGATCGAGCGGGGCGATCGCATCGCCTTTGTGGGTCCCAACGGCGCCGGCAAATCGACCCTGCTGCGGCTGATCATGGGCAGCGAAACCCCCGACGAGGGCATCGCCCGGCTGGGCGAGCACAACGTGATCGCCGGCTACTTCGAGCAGAACCAGGCCGAGGCCCTGGATCTCTCCAAGACGGTGATCGACACGATCTTTGAGGCCGTTCCCGACTGGACCCAGACCCAGGTGCGCAGCCTGCTGGGCAGCTTCTGCTTCTCGAACGACAGCGTGTTCAAGGAGGCGGGCAAGCTCAGTGGTGGCGAAAAGGCGCGCCTGGCCTTGGCGCTGATGCTGCTGTCGCCCTGCAACCTGCTGGTGCTCGATGAGCCCACCAACCACCTCGACATCCCGGCCAAGCAGATGCTCGAGGACGCCCTGATCGAGTACGAGGGGGCAGCCCTGCTGGTGAGCCACGACCGCTATTTCATCTCACGGGTCGCCAACACCATCGTCGAGCTGCGCGATGGCGAGCTGGTGCTCTACCGCGGCGATTACGCCTACTACCTGCAAAAAAAAGAGGAGGAGTCCGAAGCCGCCCGCGCCGCGGCCGAGGAGCAGGCCCGCACCGCCAAACGGGCCGCCAACCGCGACAAACAAAAGGCCAAGCAGGGGTCCAGACGCGGCTAACCCTGCGGGACAGCCTGGGCGACGACAACAAACTTCACATTTCCTTAGGCAAAGAGACTCATTGTGCTGGTCTCACGAGACCTGTGTGCATAGCCTGACATCAGCCCAACACCCAGGAGAGACCCATGGCCCAGACCGGCGGGGAAGCATTTTTCGGTACTGCAGGCACAGTGCGCGAGCACGATGCCCAAGTGAACACCTGGGATGCCATGGAGAGCTATTTCGAGTGCATTACCACCTGCTCACTCGACGACAGCGAGTGCGTCACCCATTGCGTCGAACAGCTGCGGGAGCACGCCTAGACGCGCCCCGATTCGGCATGTTCGGGTATCACGGCCAAAACAAAGCCAGGCGACGTCGCAACACTTTGTGGCTTCAGGGGCAGCGTCCTGCCGATTGCCGCGCCATGAGCGAGCTCCTGGGACTGAGCCTGTCTCAGCAATTTGACCTTGAACGCATGAGCCGGGTGATCGAGGCCACCGACGATCCCCGGACCTTGCAACACCTGGCCAAACAACTGCTGCAGGCCTGGCACAGCGAGAAAGCGGCCACCCAGTGGCTGATGCACCAACAGCTTGGTGGTGGCCAGAACTTCAGCTCCGCCCCAGGCCGCCCAGATCAACTGGTGTGACTTGCAGTTGCACCTCGCTGCCGCCGCGCAACACGGACAGCGACAGCGCCTGGCCGACACCAGCGCGCTCAACGGCCGTCACCAGTTGGCTGGCCTGCTGGATCGGTTGACCAGAAACCGCCACAATCACATCACCAGGCCGGAGCCCGGCACGGGCCGCTGGCCCTCCCGGGGCCACCGAAGCCACCCGAATGCCTCGACGACGCGTGCCATTCGCCTCGGGCGGCAACGGCTCGAGCCCGACCCCGATCATGGGGTGAGAGGCCCGTCCCTTGCTGATCAATTGACCGGCGACATCACGGGCCCGATTGATCGGAATCGCAAACCCGAGGCCAGCGCCGGGCCCCGAGCGCACCAGCGTGTTGATCCCGACCACCTCGCCATCGGCATTCAGCAAGGGCCCCCCTGAATTGCCGGGATTGATGGCAGCGTCGGTCTGGATCAGATCAAGGCGCTTGTCGGTGATACCGAGCTTGCTGGCGTTGCGATTGAGATTGCTGATGATCCCCAGGGTGACGGTGTTGTCCAAGCCAAAGGGGTTGCCCACCGCGATCGCCCAATCCCCCACCTGCAGGGCGTCGGAATTGCCCAGGGGCGCCAACGGCCAGGGACCGCCGCCAGCCAATCGCACCACCGCCAAGTCGGTCAGCGGATCGAGCCCCACCACAGTGCCCTCGACGCGGCGTCCGTCTTGAAGCCCCACGGTGACCTTGTCGCTCTGGGCGACCACATGGGCATTGGTCAAAATCAGCCCGCTGGCATCGAAGATGAACCCACTCCCCTGTCCGCGCTCAACCCGCTGGGAGGGGGGAGTGTTGAACTGCGGCAATCCGAAAAACTGACGAAACAAGGGATCGTTGAGCAGCGGACCCGGCACCCCCATCGATCCACCACGCACGGTCACGGTGCGCTCGGTGTCGATGGTGACGATCGAGGGACCAGCCCGGCGAATGGCACTGGCGACAAACGATTGACGCGGCAATCCAGGCGCCGCCGCCATCCCGCTCAAAGCACCCGTCAGCGGCTGTGCAGCGCCTGACGCTGCTTGGGCCACCGCCGCCACCGGCGTCAGCAGCGCCGCAGAGGCGATCAACGCACCGGCGGAGCACCGCAGCGAGAAGACACACGGAACGGCACGCATGGGTTGGAGATCCGTTGAGAAGCGAACGCTAAACAGCGCAAGCCACAGAACCCAGAGAGGGAAGCCGAACAACCCTAAGATTTGTGAACAACCTGCTCTAGCCATGTCGACCACGTCTCTGCTGCTCGCCTTCTTGGCCTTTGGAGCCGCCTGCACCACCCTGTGGGCCTGGATGATGGCTTCGGTGGGCGAACAATCCACCCAATCCAGGCCATGATGGACCTCGCAGCTTCAACACTCAAGCTGGTGTTCCCCCTTCTCTACGGCGCCTGCTTCGTGATCCTGCTCTGGCAGGCGTTTCGAGTCATGGCTCGGGGCTTTTCTGCCGTGACACCAACGGGCCAGCCCACCAGCGCCGGGCTCAGCGCCACAGGCAATGGGGATCGCACCGGCCGTCTCACGATCCACCCCGAGTTGTTGGACGCCGACGGGCAGCTCACCAAAGAAGATCTGCTG
>VGQR01000062.1 GCA_016882345.1 Cyanobacteria bacterium K_DeepCast_35m_m2_023 | reverse complement strand
TCAAGGCCTAGAAAATGCGAGCACACTCGTTACCGTTAGGCCGAGAACTCGCACAGACCCGTGGCCCGGCAATTGCTGCTGATGGCAGAGCCTCTGCTCAGAGAGGGGTTGTGCCTAGTCCTCGACGATGCAGGATCTGACTGGCGCGTTGTTACCGAGAGCCAAGACCTCAGGGGATCACCGCAACTGCTGATCTGGTGTGTGGACACTGGAGTCACCGCGTTGTCCCTGGCGCGAGAAGTCGCCTTGATGCGTGAGCGTTGGCGACCCAGCCCGCTGCTGATCGTGCTGCCCCAGGGCCTGAGCCTCGATGCCGACACGCTGCTGAATCTGCCGACCGAAGGCCTGCTGGAGGCTCCAGACCCCCAGGCCCTGATCGATGCCATCGACACGCTGCTGCAGGGCGGACGCTGCCTCCGCCTGGCCGAACGGCCAGCATCAACGCGGCCACCACAGCCGACGCCCACGTTGGGACTGGGGCAGTGGCTGCTGATCAGCGGACTTCAGCAGATCGATCGCGACTTGGCCGGCTGCGCTGCCCTGCTGCAATCCGAACCCGACAACCTGATGCTCGTGCTGGTGTTGCAGGGGCGTCAACGTGAACTGAAGGCCGCCCGCCAGCTGCTGCTCCAGCTTTGGGGGCCCCTCAGCCTGGCCTGGGGAGACCTGGGGCCTCCACCCCAGCCAGCGGCGCCAGCCCCGCACGACGGGTCCGCCAGCACCGGTTTGGCTCTCAGCCTGCGTCAGCGCAACGCCGATGGCAGTTGGCAAGCCATTGCCGACCGCCTTCGGGACCGGATCAGCGCAGGGCTGTCCAACCGCAGTGGTCAGTTGCTGGCCCTCGAGGGGCTGCACCCCGATCGCCGCAGTGATCTGATGCTGGCCCTGCTGGATCAACTGCAGCAGCTGCGCCAGCAACTGGCCAGTAGCGATCGTCAACCACGCGAACTGCGTGAACACTGGCTGACCACGCAACGCGAACTGCGTCAAGCGGCCCTACGGCGCATGGCCAGTCCCTACGTGAGGATGCCGCTCAATGGGGAGCTGCAGCCCGTCGCCGAATGGTTGCTGCGGCTTTGCGAACTCGATGCGGTCGATCCCGAACTGCCGGATGCCCAAAACCTGCTGCAGACGTTGGTTCTCGGGCAACCATTGCTGGTTGACGGACACCTGCTCGCGCCGGATGCCCCCTTGGCGGTTCTGCATCTGGAACACCTGATCGCCAACTGGTTGGTGCGCACGGCCGAACTGATCAGTGCCCAGGTGCTGGGCTGCTCATCCGCCTGGCCGGAGCTGCGCCGCTATATGCTGGTGAGCGAGCTGTTGGCGACCCGCAACCTCGAACGGCTTCGCAACCAACTGAACGCGCAGCAGCGCTGGAGCACGTGGCTCGAGCGACCGATGGCGATTTATGAAAGCCGCCGCAGCCTGTTCACCATTGGCGACGAGGGCATCGGCACGCGGGTCCTGACCGAACCGCGTGATCAGGACCTGGCCCAACTGAGCGCCAGCCAGCAACTGGTGACCCTGGCGCTCGAAAGCCGCGATGCCTTGGCCCCCCAACTGCAAGGACTGATCCGCGCCCTCGGCCAGCTGGTCGTGATTGTGCTGACGAAGGTGATCGGACGCGCCATTGGACTGGTGGGCCGCGGCATCGTTCAAGGGATGGGTCGCGGGCTTCAACAGGGCTAGATGCGCCATCCCCAACGCGCGGCGCACCCGGCGTCACAATGGCTGAGCCCTGACTCTCCACCTTGTCTGCTGCTGCCCCGCTGTTGATCGCACCGCACACCGCATCGGGCCGCAGCCTGTGGACCCGTCTCGCGGCCTGGTTGACAACGACCGCCCTGGGGTTGGCACTGATGCTGGGTCAGGCGGGATTGGCCCAGGCGGCACTGACGACCAACAGCTATGACGGCAACATCTATGCCCTCTATGCCGGCAACGGGTCGCTGGTGCCACCGCGCAGCACGTTGGAGCAAGCCTTCAACGCCCATCGCGTTGCCGTCGTTGTGTATTACCTCGATGACGCATCAGCCAGCAAACGCTTTGCACCCTCGGTTTCTGAACTGCAACGGCTCTGGGGCAACAGCGTCGAACTGATTCCCTTGGCGGTTGATCCTCTGCAAAACAGACCTGATCAAGGGCTCAACGACCCGGCCCATTACTGGCATGGGCGCATTCCTCAGGTGGTGGTCTTTGATCCCGATGGACAGGTCCTGTTCGACGCCGAAGGGCAGGTGTCGCTTGCCGCGATCAACGGCGCCGTCAGTGCCGCCACCGGGATCGCCATTCCCGACGAATTCAAAACCAGCACCCTGGTGAGCATCAACGAACTCAATGCCGAGGTGGTAAGCCAGTGATGCGCAACGAATCAGACAGCATGGGCAGCATCGCGGTGCCCGCTGAGCGCTACTGGGGTGCCCAGACCCAGCGCTCAATCCACAACTTTCCCTTTGGCGCCCAGATGCCCAAGGCGCTGATCCATGCCTTCGGCACGTTGAAAGCCGCCTGCGCCGAGGCCAACCGCGACATGGGTCGGCTCGATCAACACCTCTGCGCCGCGATTGTGGCCGCAGCCGAGGAGATCGCCAGCGGACAGCGCGACGCCGAATTCCCGCTCAAGGTCTGGCAGACCGGATCCGGCACCCAGACCAACATGAACGCCAATGAGGTGATCGCCAATCGGGCGATCGAGATGCTTGGCGGCGAACGTGGCAGCAAAACCCCGGTTCACCCCAACGATCATGTCAACCTGAGCCAGTCGAGCAACGACACCTTCCCTGCGGCGCTGCACATGGCGGTTGCCTGTGAACTGGACCAACGCTTGTTGCCAGCCCTCGCAGGGCTTCGCTTTGCGCTGGAAGACAAAGCCCAGCAATTCAGCGGAATCGTCAAAATCGGACGGACCCATCTTCAAGACGCGGTACCGCTGACCCTGGGCCAGGAATTTGGAGGCTATGCCGCCCAGTTGCAGCTGGGAATCGACAGCCTGAACGCCAGCCTGCCCCAGGTCCTGCAGCTGGCCATCGGCGGCACCGCTGTCGGCACCGGGCTCAATGCCCCCCGCGGCTATGGCGAAGCGGTGGCGCAGCGGGTCGCCGAGCGCCTTGGGCTGCCTTTCGGTAGCGCGGCCAACAAATTTCAAGCCCTGGCGGGTCATGAACCCCTGGCCATGGTCCATGGAGCACTCACGGTGCTGGCGGGCTCACTGCTCAAAATTGCCAACGACATTCGCTGGCTTGGCAGTGGTCCCCGCTGCGGGCTGGGCGAGTTGATGCTCCCCGAAAACGAACCGGGATCGTCGATCATGCCCGGCAAAGTCAACCCCACCCAGGCTGAAAGCCTGTCGATGGTGGCTCTGCAGGTGATGGGCAACAACACCGCTGTGCAGATGGCAGCCAGTCAGGGCAACTTTGAGCTCAACGTCTACAAGCCGCTGATCGCTCACAACGTGCTCGAAAGCATTGATCTGCTGAGCGGAGCCTGCACAAGTTTCAGGCTCCACTGCCTGGAGGGGCTCAAAGCCAACACCGCGCGCATCCAACGACTGCTCAAAGAGAGCCTGATGCTGGTGACGGCACTGACCCCCGCCATTGGCTACGACCGTGCCACGGCCATTGCCAAACATGCTCACCGCCATGGGCTCAGCCTCAAGGAAGCGGCTTTGGTGCTGGGTGAAATCAGCGCCGATGAATTCGACCGCTGGGTGCAACCCGAAGCGATGGTGAGGCCGGGCGGTTAACGCACCACCGGACTGAGGGTCTCAAACAGACTGGCCAGCAAAGCCGCCAACTGCGGCTGCAGAGTCGCTTGCGGCACACTCTCCGCCGCCAGAATCACCATCACGCAGGCATCCACCAGCAAGGCCGCCTCCTGGCTGGTCAGGCGAATCAGGTGTTCGTCATCGCAGTGGGTGATCTGCAAGGCCAGCAACTGCTCTGTCCACGAACCATGACAGTCCCCAGCGCAGGCGGGGTGCTTCAGCGGATTGATTTCAGATTTTCGCTGCCACTGGCACACACAACAAAGCCCGGGTTGGAGCCCGGGCCATGCATGGCCTCAACCGAGGCACTCGATCGGGGCGATCACTCCTCTTCGGCGCCGGCGGGGATCAATTTGATCTGTTTGCGGCCCAGCTTGATCTCGAACTCATCGCCGGGCTTGAGATCAAGCAGGGCGGTGTAGGCCTTGCCGATCAACAGGTTGCCATTGCCCTGGACAGTGGCCACGTAGCTGAGGGTACGACCGCCTTTGCCACGGCCTTTGCCGCCGCCATCACCCAGGCTCAGGCCCTTAGCTTCCAGCAGAGCTTCGTAGAAGGCCGTGAAGTTGAGACGCTCGGAACCGTCTTTTTTCTTGCTGACATAGCCGCAGCTACGCACCAATTCGGACTTGGAGACATCGCCGAGTTCCTTGACCTTGGCCAGGAGATCGCTACCCGTAAGCATGGAATGAATGAAGTTGGGGTAATTAGACGATAACGGATGGCCTGTCCCCTGGGAAGGGCAAGGGTCAGAAATCCGTATCTCAGTTTTACTCCAGCAAATTGGCAGCAAGCTCTGCCAACTCGGATCGTTCACCCCGGGTCAATGTGATATGGCCAGCCAGTTTCTGGCCCTTGAAGCGCTCGACCAGCCAGGTTAGGCCGTTGCTTTCGGCATCGACATAGGGGTTGTCGATCTGGTAGGGGTCGCCTGTGAATACAACCTTGGTGCCCACCCCAACACGGGTGACGATGGTTTTCACCTCATGGGGCGTCAAATTCTGAGACTCATCCACGATCAGGTACTGCCTGGGAATGGAGCGACCGCGGATGTAGCTGATGGCCTCGACCTCCAGCAGGCCCATTCCCTTGAGATCGGCCCAGCTGTTGCGCAGCCCACGTTGACCACCGCGTGCCGAGGTGGCGGAGCCGTCATCGCCACCGAGTAGAAACTCAAGGTTGTCGATGATCGGCTGCATCCAGGGACCCATCTTTTCGTCGAGATCCCCAGGCAGAAAACCGATCTCCTTGCCCAGAGAGATGACGGGACCGGTGACCAGCAGCCGTTCGTAAAGGCGTTCGTCGGCCACCTGGTGCAGCCCGGCAGCGAGGGCCAGCAATGTTTTGCCTGTGCCAGCCTTGCCGACCAGGGTGATCAGCGGAACCGCCGGATCCAGCAACAGGTCCAACGCAAAGGTCTGCTCGCGGTTGCGCGGCTGAATACGGCCCAGGCGCGTCTTGGTCACCCGCTGCAGGGGTTGCAGACACTGGCTGGTGCTGTCATACCGCGCCAGCAGGGTGTGGTTGGGCTGCAGGGGATCGATGAGAGTGACGCCCTGATTGGCCTGCAGCACCACAGCGTCTGTGGTCGCTTGGGGTAACGCCGATCGCGGCAGCCCTGGTTCAAACCGCACCTGATCCATCAGGTCAGCGCCGACCCACAACTCACAGAACCCTGGATAAAGATCGGCAATCGCCACCTTGTCGGTGGTGTAGTCCTCGGCGATCAGACCAACCGCATCAGCCTTGATGCGCAGATTGGTGTCCTTGGTGACAAGCACAACCGGGGGCTGCCGGCCCATCACGTCTTGAAGCCGCTGTTCGAGGGCAACGGCCAGGATGTTGTTGTCTCCGTTGCCCGACTTCAGCTCAGGCGGCAACTGGGCGAGGGTCTCGCTGCGGCAGAAGACCACCTTCAACAAACCACCCGAGGACGGGTCAATCTCGACACCGTCCGCCAGATTGCCCTTGGCGCGCAGGTCATCCAGCAACCGTGAAACCGCTCGGGCGTTGCGGCCCTTTTCGGAGGGATCGCGCTTGAAGCGATCGATTTCTTCCACCACTTCGATCGGGATCACCACCAGGTTGTCTTCGAAGCGGGTCGGGGCATCCGGGTCGTGCAGCAAGACGTTCGTATCAAGCACGAAGGTTTTGCGCATCGCGGCAGCACACGGAATGGGCGGAAGCTAAAGCCACCGGCCCCATTACGCTCCGGCGATTCGCGCTCCGTCGTGTTCGCCCCCGTCGCTCCCATGCCCATCGCCTGGTCGCTTGTGTTGCTGGCTTTGTTGCTGTTCGCCCTGTTGTTGTTGGTCCTGGAGATCGGCCATCGTTTGAGACCTGCCTCGCCGCTGCGGCTCACCCCGGGTCGCTTCGATGTCACAGCCACGGCCAGCGGGCTGCAGGTCAGCGGAGAGCTGCTGATCAGCAACCCTCACCGGCGCATGGAAGTGTTTGTGCCAGAGCTGACGATCCGTCCCACGCTGTTGGGTCGGTCGTCCCTGCGGGACGTGCGCGTGCACAGCCAGGTCATTGCCCACCATGCCGATGCCGCCAATCGCGCCGACGGGTACTGGGTCGCCTACATCGTCAAAGGAGGCAAAACCACCCAGTTCCAGATCAACGTCAGCATTGAGACGGACCCGCAGGCTCTCGACACGCTCTGGCTCGAGGTGCATTGGGCCAACTACGGACCATTTGGACGGTTGTGGCGCCGCGATGGTGTCGTGGTGCCGCTCCATCAGCCCGCGGCCCCTGCCACGGGTGCCCCCCGTTGGCGCGATGGCCAGGGCTGTCAGGTGTTGCCGATCGGCACCCACCTGCTGGGGCGACTGGACGACCCCCTGGCAGTGCTCAAGATCTATGCCGGCAACCAACTGCAGCCTGGCGATGTCTTGACCATCGGCGAAACGCCACTTGCCGTGATGCAGGGCCGCTATCACCACCCAGCCACGGTGCAACCCTCGCTCTTGGCTTTGGTGTTGTGTCGCGTGTTTCACCCGACCAGCTCCCTGGCCAGCGCCTGCGGCTTGCAAAGCCTGATCGACGTGGTGGGTCCAGCGCGGGTGCTGTGCGCCTGGCTGCTCGGAACCCTGCTCAAAAGCATCGGGTTCAAGGGCTGGTTTTACCGCCTGGCCGGTGAGCAGGCCCGGCTGATCGATGACATCACAGGGACGACTCCCCCCTACGACCAAACCATCGTGTTGGGACCGGCCAACCCGGAACGCTTCTGCCATGAGGCAGCGGCCGCCCTTGGCGTCAATGTCGCTGTCGTCGATGTCAACGATCTTGGCCGGGTCAAGGTTCTGGCCGCCAACCCGGGTTGTGACCTGGGGCTGCTCGAGCGAGCGCTGAGGCCCAACCCCGCAGGCAATGCCGATGAGCGCACCCCCCTGGTGCTGGTGCGTCCCCAGTGACGGCGCCGATAGAGTGACCAGTGGCATTGCCGTGGACCGGTTTGCGCCCACACGCCCGACCCAACTGGCGCCTTGAAACCCTCGCTGGGTGGCACCTGCCGCTGCTTGGCGATCCCGCTTTTCTGCCGATTCAACCGGTGCTGCATCGGGCTGCCCTGATGGGCATGCCCAACCAGCTGCTGCGCTGGATCGGTCGCGATCGCCCCCTGGCACCCCAGGTTTTTGTTGCTTTCGCCGAACACAGCCAGACAGCCCTGGGTCTGGTGGTCAGCAGCCCGCTCAACCGCAGCGGCAGCTGCTGGCAGGTGCAGCACCTGCGCACCACCCGCGCCGACCTGCGGTCTGAGTTGAGCGCTGATCTGCTGCGGGCTGCAATGGAGCGGGCCAATGCCTGCAGCTGGGTCGCCGTTTCGGCCACCGCTGACTGTCAACGCTTGGCGGTGCTGCGAGAGCAGGGGTTTCAGCCCCTGCGCCAAGACCAGCTGTGGTGCTGGCAGCCGCCGTGCGACCAGCCCCCCGCCGCCAATCTTGCCGGGGGTGAGCTGCAACTGCGCCCGCTGCAACGCCGTAACGCAGTCCAGCTGTGGCACCTCGAGCAGACCGTCTGCCCGGCCCAGCTGCGACAGATCCTCGATCGACGCGTCGAAGACCTGCTGGAGCAAAGCCAGGGCAGGGGTTGGATGTTGATCGATCCCAACCGCGATGTGGCGGTGGCAGCCATCCGCTGGCAGGGCGAACACGCGGGGGGCGGTCATGATCTTGAGCTGTGCCTCCATCCCGGTTGGGAGCACCTCTACGGCCCGGCCAGCACGCTCTTGCTGATGCAGATGGCCCAAAGCCTGGGCGCCCCCTCGACCCTGTGGCTGCGCAGCGATCCGTTCGACAGCACCCGCCTGGCTTGGCTGGCCAGCCTGGGGGCTGAACACCGCAGTGATCGGGTGCTGATGGCGCGCAGCCTCTGGCGGCGCCAGGCCCTGCCCGATGGGCAGAGCCTGGCCAACCGTCGGCTCGAGGCAGTCCTGGCTCAACTGCAGGGTCGCCAACGACCGGTTCCGACGCCTGTGGAAAGGCGCTGACCATGGCCCGCAGCACCCCCCCCAAACCGCGCTCGGTGCTGGCCGTCGATGTGGGTCGGCGGCGCATCGGCCTGGCTGGTTGCGATCCGCTGGGCATCAGTGTCACCCCGTTGCCGGCATTGCAACGCAGCCGTTTTGCAACCGACCTGGCCCTGATCAGACCGCTGCTTCAGCGGCGCCACGTTGAGGCCCTGGTCGTGGGTCTGCCCCTCGATCAGAACGGCAGGCCCACGACCCAGGCGCAGCACTGCCAGCGTTACGGCGAGCGCCTGGCACAGCAGTTGCAGCTGCCCCTCGCCTGGGTCAATGAACACACCAGCAGCTGGGCCGCTGCCGAACAGCATGGCCTGCATGGCGACCGCAGCGGGGCCCTCGACAGCGCCGCCGCCGCCATGCTGCTGGAGCAATGG
>VGQR01000061.1 GCA_016882345.1 Cyanobacteria bacterium K_DeepCast_35m_m2_023 | reverse complement strand
TGAACTGGCGTGGGCCGTGAAGCCCTTGACGTGGAGTTCGTAAATGATCGACTCACGCCCCGGGCGGTTCAGCGGCCGATCACCCTGCCAGTCGTAGGCATCCAGGTCGGCCACCACGGCTTTGAGCGCATCAGCCCAGCCGCGGGAGCCACGTCGCTGACCCTGGGTCCGTTGATACCCCTGCGGTACAACCAGGGCAGTGGCGTAGGGGTCGAGCAACAGCTGCTCGGCATCAAAGCGCAAACCTGATGACGGTTCATG
This sequence comes from Cyanobacteria bacterium K_DeepCast_35m_m2_023, assembly GCA_016882345.1. The sequence goes on along the minus strand of VGQR01000061.1, from coordinate 8,409 downwards.
GGGACCGTGCACCCGATAGCCGTAAATCTGACCGGGCTTGAGATCCGGCACCCACCCATGCCAGTAGTGGCCGCTGTGCTGCGCCGCAGCCGCAAAGGGCAGCACCTGGGCGGGCTCTGGATCCTCGGGGTGATCAAACAGACAGAGTTCAACCGCCTGGGCATCGCGTGTGTAAAGGCTGAAATTCACGCCTCCAGCGATCAGGGTGGCACCCAATGGAGACGCCCAGCCCGGCCCCATCCCTGGATCATCGACTGCAAGCGACACCACAAATCAGGCCAGTTGCACCGATGATGGCCAGCGCGTGGGCAATCGGCATCTCACCCTCCATGATCCCTTCGTCCAACCCCTTGGTCACAAAGCTGGGTGGGGGCATTGTCCTGATCGCCCAGCTGTCCCTGCTCGGCCTGCTGGTGGGTCTGGCCTGCTGGCCGCTGAACCTGGTCGACCACTGGCAGGACCTGCTGCTGCATGGGTTGCCCAGATTTGTCGGTGGGGGATGGACGCCGAGCCAGGCGTTGTTGATCTGCAGCCCGGTGGTGGTGATGCCTCTGCTGCTGCGTCTGCAGGCCGGGCCTTGGCGCGATGGCGCCGGCTCAGGGATCCCTCAGACGATTGTCAGCCTGGAGAACAGCGACCAGGCCTCGACATTGATGGCGGCAAGGCCCGTCGTGCGGCGACTGGTGACGTGGTCCATCGCCAGCCTCGCCTTGTTTCCCCTGGGCCGCGAAGGCCCGGTGGTGCAGGTGGGGGCAGCCGTGGCCGTTCAATTGCGGCGCCGCTGGCCCCGCGTGCTTGAACGCTTGTCCGGCATCGAGATCATGGCCACCGCTGCCGGCGCTGGACTGGCTGGGGGCTTCAACTCACCGTTGATGGGCGTCGTGTTTGTGGCCGAAGAACTGACCGCTCGTTTTGCGCCGCAGGTGATCTGGCCAAGCCTTGTGGTGTGTGCCATCGCCGCCGAAGTCAGCAACCTCGGCGGTCAACCGCTGTTTGGCCTCGGCATCGTGAGGCTGGGCGTGCAAGAGGGTTCCCAGGTGTTGTGGGGCCTGCTGCTTGGGGTCATCTGCGGCCTGGCCGGTGGCGTGTTCGCTTGGCTGTTGTTGCAGTCGACCCGATGGCTGGCGCCCAGGATCCGGCACCAACCCCTGGCCTGGGGATTGCTGCTGGGCGGCATCCTGAGCCTGCTGGCCTGGCTGAGCGGCGGTGGCAGCGGCGGCGATGGTGAAGCCCTGATGGGCTGGCTGATCCAAGACAGTCCAGACCACCAGGCCTCGTTGCCACTGCTGCTCGCCCGGCTGTTTGGCCCGGTGCTGGCCCTGGGCGCGGGCATCCCCGGCGGCCTGATCGATCCGGCGTTCGCCATCGGTGCCGTGCTGGGCGATCTGATCGGTCAGTTGGGCGGTCAACCGCTGATCGGCATCACCCTGGGAATGGCGGCTGGCCTGGCCGGTGCCACCCAGCTGCCGGCCATGAGCCTGGTGTTTGCCCTGCGCATGGCCGGCGACCAGCAACTGCTGCCTGGCGTGCTGATGGCCGCGGTCATTGGTGCGTATGCCGGCAAGTTGTGGATGCGCAAACCCGTGTATCACGCCCTCACGGATCTCATGCAGCAACGCGCCTAACTTCCTAGTTTGGCGCCATCCCTGCACACAAGGCTCACAGCCGCGACCCATGTCCATCGCCATTGTCGAATGGGTGGTCCCTGAAGGATCATCGGGCCTGGCACAGGCCGTCCTGTTGCTGCTGCGGCTGTTCATGGGGATCGCCTTCATCCGCCACGGCTGGCCCAAGCTGCGCAACCTCAAAACCTGGTCAACGGCCCTGAACACCCCCCAGTGGCTTTGTTTTCTGTCGGCCTTTTCGATGTGGGGCGCCGGCATTGCCCTGCTACCGGGATTGCTGACTCCGCTGGCCGCCCTGGCGATCGCTGTCTCCATGGGCTACGCGATGGTGCTGGAGATCATCTCCGGATTTCCCTTCATCGCCCCGGATCCATACCAGATTCCCAAGGGTGATTACGCCGGCCCCATGGGGGTGGGTGAACCGCCCAGTTGGGAGAAAGCCGCCATGTATGTAGTCATGTGTCTGGTTCTGGCGACCTGCGGTGGCGGTCTTTGGTCGCTTGACAACCTGCTGATCGCCGATCTGCTGAGGGCTCTGCTGGCTGGATGAGCCATCCCCCGCTGGTGCTGATCCACGGCCTGTGGGACACCCCCCGGCTGTTCAACCGACTGGTCGACCAGCTGAATGGGCGGCGCGATCCGCTGCTGATTCCCCACCTGCCCCATGGCTTGGGTCACGTTCCGTTGGCAACGCTGACGGGACAGTTGCACACCCAGATTGTCGATGCCTTCGGGCCGAACCAAGCCATTGATCTGCTCGGCTTTTCGATGGGGGGTTTGTTGGCCCGGGCCTGGATCCAGCACTATGGCGGCTTCGAGCGGACCCGTCGCTTTCTGTGCGTGGGCAGCCCTCAGCGGGGGACCCTGACGGCTCAGCTGATGCCCAGAGCCGTGTTGCCCGGCATCGCCGACATGAAAATCGGCAGTCGCTTCATCCGCCAGCTGGCTGATGACCATCGCCGCCATCCACAGCGGCTTGCGGCAATCGATTGTCGCAGCTTCTACTGCAAACTCGATGTGATGGTGATTCCTAGCTGGCTGGGGGTGCTTCCCGTGGGACCGGTGTTGCCCCTACCCGTGCCGACGCACCCAGCCCTCGTCTCGGCTGATCAGGCTACGGCGATTTTGGCCGAGACCCTGCTTGAACCCTGAATCGAACTCTTCTGCATCCCCTGTGCCTGAGCAGTTGCCGCATCGCCAGCCGATGTGCAGCATGACGACAGACACCTGAAGCACCTGCCTTATGTGTTTTTCCGCCTCGGCCAGCTTCACAGCAGCTGCGGTTCTGATGCCGCTGGGCCTCTACAGCAGCCACATCGCCAGACAGACCGACCAGCGGGATTACGTCCCCTTGGCCCTGACTCCCTTTTTCTTTGGGGTGCAACAGTTCGTCGAAGGCCTGGTCTGGACCGGCATCGACAAGGGCAAGATCGAGCCACTGACAAGTCTGGCCTCCCTGGGCTTTCTGTTCTTTGCCTACTGCTTCTGGATGATCTGGATCCCCTGGAGCGCCTGGTCGATCGCCCGCAGCACCGAATCCAAAGGACTGCAGACCAAACTGAAATGGGTGGCCATTATCGCCACCGTCCTGGGGATCGGCTTCTACTTGCCTGTCTTGCTCGACCCGCCTGCCGTCCAACCGGCCGTGCACAGCACCGGTCGATTGCTGTACGACATCAGCAACCTGCATAGCGCCTGGCACAACTTTGTGAACACCGAACCGGTTGGTGAGCTGGTCTACTGGGGCTTCATCGTGCTGCCGTTGGTGGCGCTGCGCGACAAAGCCGTGCGCCTGTTCGGCGTACTGATCTTTGTGTCGATCTTCCTGACCTGGTTCACCTACAGCAAGACCTTCAATTCGGTCTGGTGCTTCTACTGCGCCGTGTTGTCGATCATCGTGCTGTGGATCATCAACCGACCACGGCTGGGACGCGCCCAGGCCGGATGATCGACCAGGCCCTCACTACGCTGGCCAACTGGTTGACCCAGGCCGATGTGGGGCTTGGGCTGGTGCTGTTGGTGGGATTGTCGATGTCGATCTCCCACCTGTTCGCCCTGTTGGCCAACCGGCTGCCCCCCAGACAGATCGCCATCCACTTGATTCTGGATGCTTTGGTCTTGGCGGTGGCCCTGTTGTTGTCAACCCTGGTCAATATGCTGATGCTCGCTGTCTTCACCGAGACGAGTGTGCGGCCGAGCGACCTGTTGGACCGTCTGGGAGCCGCTCTGGTCCCCGGGCTGTTCTATGGCTTGGTCGCAGCGCCCTACATCAGTGATTTGATCGCGGTCACCATCTGGTTTCTGATTCACCTGAACGTGGTCACCCTGCTGCATGCCCGCTTTGATCTGCCCTACGGGCAAGCACTGCTGCTGTCATCACCGGGCTTTGTTCTGGCACTGCTGCTGGTGATCGGCCTGTTTCATCAGAGCTGGCAGTCGGGCTACCGGCGTCTGGCCAGCGAACTGGAACCACTGGAGCCGCGCTAATGGACGCGCGGTCGGCCATTCGCAACCAACTGGCCTGGCTGCGTCGGCTGGTAGGACTGCTGGGCTGGCTGCTGCTGCTGGTCGGGTTGGCGGTTGTCGTGATCGCCAGCCGCCACGGCGTCGATCTGCTGCGGGCGTTCAGCGGCGACAACCTGCGTGAACTGCTCACGCTGCTGGGAACCCTTGTGCTGTTGTTGATCCCGATCAGCGGCACCTACTCGGTGGCCAGCCAATATGCGTTCTGGAGCGGATGGCTGGGGGGCTTGCCCCAGCGGCCTGAACCCCTGCCAATCACCGCGCACGATGCCGACACCGTCGCGATCGAGAGCGCGGTGATCTACCTCGATGGCATTCATCAGAGCGAACGGGACCATCCACCCCGTGTCAGGGCGTTCCTGACTGAGCTCGAAGCCAGCCTGCCATCCGGCATCGCCCTGCTGAAGGGACTCGAGGCCTACACCGTGACGCCGGCCAGCCTATGGGAAGACGCTGGCGGCAGCTGGTTCTGGCGCCGCGTTTTCGCCCTGCAGGAGCATCACCCCAACGCTGTGGTGGGGTTTGTTTGCGCCTTCCTGGTCCAGGCCAACAACGTCATCAAAGTGGGCATCTCGTCGGATCGACGCTATGGCCCGATCCTCAACTACGCCTTGGCCCTCAAGGTGTGCCAACGACTGGTCGAGGCGCAACTGTGGCCAGACCCCGTCAGCGCCAGGGGACCACGGGAGTTGATCCTGCTGGGTTACAGCGGTGGGGGTGAGATGGCCATGGGCATGGCCGACTACCTGCGGCGTCTCTGCCGCTGCCCGGTGCGGATCATCACGTTTTGCGGTGTATTCAGCGGCAACCAGCTGCTCGAGCAGGTCGCCCAGATCACCCAGGTGGTGGGCAGCAAGGACGCGGTGGCGGCGTTTGGCCGCCTGGCCTACCCCGGGCGTCTGGCCCTGCTGCCCCTGTCCAATTGGAATCGAGCCCGGCGCCGGGGGCAGATCGAACGCATCAGCATCACCGGCATGAATCACAACGGACAGCGCGGCCCGTTCTCGGAGCGGTATCGCCCCGCCGTGGTGCAGGCCATCGTCAACACGCTGGCGGCGGCAGAGGCGTCGCCGTCCTGAGGTGCTGAAGCAAGGCAAAGGGGCTGTTCTGAGGCGCCGAAGTCTGCAAACGGCGCCAGGCATCGGAACTGCTGGGCCCATGGTGGGACAGATCCAATGGCAGCTGGGCCAGGGCCCGGCGATACGGGCCCGCCACCTCCGCATCCGCCACGCCAACACGGCACAGCTCGACAGCACGTCGATCGAGTCGCTCGCGCCAGAGGCCGGGAAGCACCAACGGATACAGATCGCAAACGCCGCGCAGGGCCAGCTGCAACAGGGCCGTACTGTCGATGCAGAATCCAAGGCTGCCATAACCGCCCTGGCGCAGATGACGCTCTGTGGCCTCCTGGTTGTGCACCAACGCGATCAGCTCACACAGCTGCATCAAACGCGGTAGCTCAGCCTCACCAAACGGCTCGCCCAGGTAGCGAACGCTGCCGTTGTGGCGATCGTTTTGCCACGGGCGGTGCAGATCATTGAGGGCATCCCAACCGCAGAAGCCACCGGTACCCTGAAACCACTGCAGGCGAATGGAGCGCTCAGCCTGGGTCAGCTCCAGCTCCAGGGCGGTGTGCGGTAACAGGGTGGTGACCTCCTCACCGGCGTCATCCAGCAGGCCCGTGCGCAGCGGCAGCCCCAACGGGATCTGGCGCGTCGCTTCGCCCGGCACCACCAAGGCGGCTCCAAAGCCGAAACTGGCGACACTGCAGCGCAACCGCGCCCGTACCGTCCAATCCCGTTGCCGCATCAGCGACAACAGGGCAGCTCCATCGCAGCAGCCCTCAAACACAAAGCGCTCGCGCGTCACCGCATTGGCGGCGAGACGATTGAACACCTGGGCCATCAGGGCGTTGCCCAACCGCTCCCAGGGCGATTGGCTGAAGTCGAGACCGACGTTGCTCCAGCGCAGGCCCCGACTCAGGTGTGGCAGCGAAGGCGGCCCCTGGCTCGCCGTGACGGGTGCACGTTCATGGGCGCTGCGGCGGGCCTCGAGCAGGGCATCGAGCGCGGCCAAGGTGGCCGGCACCCGCAGGGATTGGCCCTCGCTCATCAGGCTGTCAGCCTGCCAACGCTGCAGGGGCGTCGGCTGCGCCGTCGCCTCCAGCGGCCAGAGATGGGCCAGGTCATCGACCAGCGCCGTCAGGAACACCGGGCTGATCAGACCCTGTTGCAACAGGGCCGATGCGGCCTGCAAACGGGGCGGCAGCGCGGCTGGAGCCAGACGCCAGGATCGAGGCAACACCCACAGCAGGGGATGCAGCCGGGGATGGCCCAGATCAGCCAACACGCGCTCAATCAAGCGCTCACGGCTCAGATCACTGCTCAAGAGAGTCCGCTCCAGGGCGGCATCGAGACTGATCAGCGGCAGCGGATCGTGCCAGTCGGGTCCCAGGTCAAGCGGTTCCAACGATCAGCGGTGGTTGGGGCGGGCAATCGGATCCACAATGGCAACGATCTTGGGCACGGTCAGGGTGCAGCGCCATGTTGTCGTTTGGGTCTACGGACCCTGGGCCGCCGCCTCGCTCGTGCTGCTGATCGCATTGCGGCTGCTGATCTCCGATGACTTCAACGTCCATGGCCATGGCTGGAGCCTGCTGGGCAGCGGAGCGATCTGCTTTTCAATCGGCTGCGTCTGCAAGGTGAGCTGGGAACTGGCCCGACTCAAGCAACTGCAACGGCGCTGAAGCATGACGATGACGCGTCCCCGCTCGCTCGATCTGCTGATCACCCTGCCGTGGCTGGCAGCCACCGTGTTGCTGCTCAGCTTCACCCGCCTCAAGGAGTCCCGCCAACACTGGCACTGGGGACTGCTGGGCAGCATCGGCATCTGTTTTTCAATCGGCTGCCTGGCCCGCACCAGCGTGGTGATCAACGAGCAGGCCAAACAGGCGACCCGTGAGCGCGAATCGAGCGCGAACCAGGAGCTCAGATGAGGGGCCTCGCGGTCGTTGTGCTGGCGCTGAGCCTGGGCCATGGTGTCTTGCCGGCCCTGGCGCAAGGCAACGGGACCCTGCCGAAGCCCTCGGCTGCGCTGGTGCGCAGTCTGCACCTGCTCGAGCGCGATCTGGGACGCCTGCAGGACGCCCTACCGGAACCCCAAACGCGACAACCCAGCAGCCAGTTGACGCCCGAGCTCCTGGCGCTTGTGCCCCCCCCAGCCAACACCTGGCCGACACAGACCGAACAGGTCGCCATCCGTCAGGAGCTGCGCCTCGAGCTCGAGCAGGCGGTGGCCCTGGCGGTGCGCAACGACCCTGACCTGGCGGAGAGTCTGGCCAGTGTGGCCGAACGCCAAGCCCGCTCGGCCGCCAGCAGCGGCCGGCTGTGGCCCCGGTTCGATCTGGATCTGCGCGGAGGCTTCGCGCAACACAATCAGACCAACATGGTCTTGCAGGACAACGCCGGCCTCTATCCCGCCCATTCACCCTTTCTGGTCCAACCCAATGGCGGCAATTCGATCCTGTCCAACCTCAGCTATGGCGCCGCAGCGATGCGGGTTGACTGGGAACTGATCAGCTTTGAGCGCAATGCCGAGCTGGCCCAGAGCAAACAGGAGCTCGAAGCCGCCCGCTCGCGCTACGGCAACCGCCTGCGGGAACTGCAGCTCGACATCAGCCTGGCCTATTACACGTTGCAGTTGGCGCAGCAACTCAAGCGCGTGCGCCAGGTGCAGATGGCCAGCGACACGGTGGTGCTGGGCGAGGTCAAAGCCCTCAAACAGAGCGGACTGGTGCCCCGGCTCGACCTGCTGCGTGCTGAAGCCCAGTTGCAACAGAGCCGCATGAAGCTCGAGCAGGCGGAAGCCCTCAGCCGCAGTCGGCAACGACAACTCAGCAATCTCATCAACGTCCCCTACAGCACCACCATCAACGCCACCGAAGCCGTACGGCTCCAGCCCCCTTGGCCCCTGGATCTGCAACAGACCCTGATCCAGGGCTTTACAGCCAACCCCGAGCTGATGGCGCTCGATGCCGCCCGCCGTGCCTTGATCAGCCAGGCCAATCGCCATGCCGCCGAACTGTTACCCAGACTGCATCTGTTCGCCGCCGCCGGCGCCGAGCAGCAACTGCTGACCAAACCGGTGATCGACCTGCAGGGGTGCTGCAGCAGCGCTCAGATCCCGCAGTTGGGCAGTCAAAACAGCGATTGGGCCGCAGGACTGCGCCTGCAGTGGCGCCTGTTCGACGGTGGCACCAGTC
>VGQR01000060.1 GCA_016882345.1 Cyanobacteria bacterium K_DeepCast_35m_m2_023 | reverse complement strand
CACTCGCAAGGTCGAGGAGCTGGCCGCCGAACCGGGGCCGATCGGCGTGCAGCTGTTTGACCACCGGCCTGCCGCCATGGCCGACGCCGCCCGCCGCGCCGAGGCGGCCGGCGCCTTTTTGATCGACATCAACATGGGCTGCCCGGTCAAGAAAATCGCCAAAAAAGGCGGCGGCAGCGGCCTGATCCGCGATCCGGAACTGGCGGCTCGCATCGTTGAAGCCGTGGCCGCTGCGGTGCAGGTGCCCCTCACGGTCAAGACGCGCCTGGGCTGGTGCGATGGCACAGGCGCCATCCACTGGTGCCGGCGGCTCGAGGGCGCCGGCGCCCAGCTGCTGACCCTGCACGGCCGCAGCCGCGAGCAGGGCTTCAAGGGCCGCGCCGACTGGCACGCCATCGCCGCGGTCAAGCGGGCGCTGGGCATTCCGGTGATCGCCAATGGCGACATCCAGTCGCCCGCCGATGCGCTCGATTGTCTGCGGGTCACCGGCGCCGATGGCGTCATGGTGGGGCGGGGCACCATGGGCGCCCCCTGGCTGGTGGGCCAGATCGCCGCGGCCCTGGACGGCCGGCCGATCCCACCCACTCCTGACCCGGTTCAAAAGCTGGATCTGGCCCGCTGGCAGCTGCAGGCGCTGGTGGCCGAGCGGGGCGATCACGGCCTGCTGATCGCCCGCAAGCACCTGGGCTGGCTGTGCAGCGGCTTTGCCGGCGCGCCCCAGCTGCGCCAGGCGCTGATGCGGGCGCCGACGCCGGGCGAGGCGCTGGCGCTGCTGGATGGGGCTCAAACTGGGGCAATCAGCCGCAATCCTGGAAAAGCCTGCCGATAATGCCGCACATCACGGGTCAGCAGGCTCACCTGCTCAATGACCGCATGGGCACCGATCAAAAAGTCGGGAAGGATGGCTGAACGGGTACCGCCGCGCAGGCGGTAGGCGGCATGGGCCCTGGCCGCCAAAAAAGCCGCCTCCCGTGGCAACGCCCGGTAGTCATAGAGATGGCGGGGCAGCACGGCATTGAGATGCTCAATGCGCTCGTAGGCAAAAGCGACCTCGCCATAAATCAAGGGGTTGATCAATACGCGACCGCTGCTGAAGGCCGCTGCCAGTTGTTCAGAACTCCAGGCCTCCCACAGGGGATCAGCGGTGATGAAATCGAGCAGTACGCACGAATCGACGAGCACAGCGCTCATCACCGCGCCGCATCACTCTCGGACGTCCCCCGCGCCAGAGCCAGAATCGCGTCGGTGCTCAGGCCACTGCGGCTTGGCCTGGCACGCAACAGAGCCAGGGCTTCGGTACCGCGCTGCGCTCCAGAAGGATCCACCTTCTCCAGCAGCACCTGACCGTCAACCAGGCGAAACACAACCTCGCAACTGGGGTTAAGACCGGCCTGTTCACGAATGGCCTGGGGAATCGTGACCTGCCCTTTGGCGGTGATGCGCACCGAAGCACGAGCAACAGCTGTAAAAATCTTACTGAGCTGATCTACGGCAGCACCTGCGGCCAACCCTGGCGAATCAGCAGCAGCGAGAAGTAGGGCTGCTCGCTGGCCGGCACCTGGGCTGCCGGCGCCAGCAGCTGCTCGGGCCAGCCCACCCGCTGGGCAAACAGGGCCTGATCGAGCAGGCCGCGCTGCTCCAGCAGCGGCCGCACCCAGCTCCAGCGGTGGCCGAGCTTGAGCAGGGCCAGGGTGGTCTGGGCAGCAGCAGCCCCGCCGTCCGCCGCCCAATCGAGCAGCGCCCCCAGATCAGCCGGGGTCTCGGGAGTGGGACGGATCAGCAGCCCTTCGCCCTGCAGGGCCAGGGGCCAAGGCAGACCCTGCGCTGAGGCCGCCGCCGCTGCTGCCGCCACCGAGGTGATCCCCGGAATCACCCGCACCGGGCAGGCCGGGTGGTGCTCGGCCAGGGCCAGCAGCACATAACTGCAGCTGGCAAACAGCGACGCGTCGCCCTCGCACAGCAGCACCACCGCAGCGCCGGCGGCCACCTCGGCCGCCAGCGCGGCCGCCGCCGCATGCCAAGCGGCGATGCGCGGCGCGGCCTCGGCCACAATCGGAAACAGCAGCGGCAGCCGGCGCTGCTGCGCGCCGATCCAGGGCGCCGCGATGGTGGCCGCCATGCCATCGGCACCCTCGCGGGCCACCGGGTAGGCCACCGCCGCCGCCGCCTCGATCGCCCGCACCGCCGCCACGGTGAGCAGCTGCGGATCACCGGGCCCCACGCCCACCAGGGTCAGCTGGCCCATGGAGGGGCCAGCATCGTGCACAACGATCTGCTGCATGGGCGGTTCGACCATGCCCCTACGGTGACAGCGATGGGCGAGCTCTGGGGATGGTTGTTGTTGCTGTGGCCGCTGGCGGTCAGGCGACGTACCGAGGCCGACTGCCCCCCGTGGGTGCGCCGCAGCGTGCTGCTGATCCTGGTGTGGCTGCTGGGGCGCTATCTGCACTGGCGACTGGCCGCCAGCCTCAACCTGGCGACGCCGCTGAGCGCCAGCCTCAGCTGGCTGCTGCTGCTGGCCGAAGCCTGGCTGCTGGTCAGCGGGCTGGTGCCGTTGCTGCTGAGCTGGCGCCGCTTCGACGACGGCCGCGCCGCGGCCGATGGGGCCCATGCCCACTGGCAGGCCGGCAGCTGGCGCCCCCAGGTCGCCGTGCTGGTGCCCACCTGCGGCGAACCGCTGGCCGTGCTCGAACGCTGCCTGGTGGGCTGCACCGGCCTGAGCTACCCACACACAACCGTGTGGGTGCTCGACGACAGCGGCCGCACCAGCGTGCGTGAGCTGGCCGAACGCCATGGCTGCCACTACCTGAGCCGGCCAGAACGCCTCCACGCCAAGGCCGGCAACCTCAACGCCGGCCTGGCGGCCAGCACGGGCGAGCTGGTGGCGGTGTTTGACGCCGACTTTGTGCCGCAGTGGCACTTTCTGGAGCGCACGATCGGCCTGCTGGCCGACCCTGCCGTGGGCCTGGTGCAGACCCCCCAGGTGTTCTTCAACGCCGACCCGCTGATGCGCAACCTGGCGATGGAGCGCTGGATGCTGCCCGATGAGGACAACTTCTACCGCTGGATCGAGCCGGTGCGCAGCGCCTGGGGTGCGGTGGTGTGTGCGGGCACGTCGTTTGTGACCCGGCGCAGCGCCCTGGAGCAGGTGGGGGGCTTCAACGAAGCCGCCCTCAGCGAAGACTTTGTGACGGGCATCGCCCTGCTGGGGCGCGGCTGGCAGCTGCGCTATCTAGGCGAACCGCTCAGCGCCGGGCTGGCGGCCGAAACCCTGCTGGATTTTGTGCGCCAACGGCAGCGCTGGGCCGCCGGCACCCTGCAGAGCCTGCGGCTGCCCCAGGGCCCCCTGCGCCAGGGCGGACTGGGCTGGGGCCAGCGCCTGGCCCTGCTCGAAGGCTGCCTGCACTGGCTCAACCACCTGCCCAGGCTGCTGCTGCTGGTGATGCCGCTGGCCTACGGGCTGCTGGGGGTTGCGCCGATCCTGATCAGCCGCCAGGGGCTGCTGGGCGCCCTGTTGCCGCTGTGGGCCGCGATGCTGCTGAGCATCGGCTGGCTCAACCGCGGCAGCCGCCACGCGGTGCTCAGCGAACTGCCCAGCTGGGTGCTGACCATCCCCCTGGCCACCACCGTGGCCGCCAGCCTGCTGGGACGCTTCGGCGGCTTTCGCATCACCCCCAAACAACAACCGCGCCAGCGCGGCGGCGCCAACCCGTTGCTGACCGTGCCGCTGCTCGTGCTGCTGGCCCTCAACGGCCTCAACCTGCTCAACCTCGCCCGGGCCCTGGCACGGGGCGGGCCTGATCCTTCCCTGCAGCTGGGCCTGGTCTGGGCCCTGCTGACCCTGCTGGGATTGCTGGTGGCGCTTCGGGCCTGCTGGGACAGCGCCGACCCCGAACCGGTGCCCTGGCTGGCGGTGCCGCTGCGCTGCGAGCTGGCCAGCGCCGGCGGCAGCCGCGGGACGACCATCACCGCACACGCCCAGGTGGAGGCGATCAGCGAGCGCGGGATGGATCTGCTCTTGCCCAGCGCGACCGAAGCCGGCGCAGCAGCAGATCCCCCATCAGCCCGCTCCTGGCAGATTCAGTTGCTGCCCATGGGCGCAGATGCACCAGCCCTGCCACCACTGCCAGGGGAGCTGCTGCCTGGGGGGCGAGGCCACGGCCGCATCAGCGTGCGCTGGTCGGCAGGGGCAGCGCAACAGGAGCTGCAGCGCTGGCTGTTTTGCCGGCCAGGCTGCTGGCAACAGCGGCCCGCACCGTGTGAGCCGCGGGCCCTGCTCGCCCTGGTCCGTCGACTGGTGAGCCCTGTACGGAGCCTAGGGCCAGGGCGGCGGAGCCTTGTGCTCCAGGCTGCGGGCAGCGGCGTGCGTTCAATCGCGGGCCGGGCTACATTGAGTCGCCAAGTTCAGCGGTGATCCGATCGCCACCCGGTATCCCAACCGGGATCAACGGCAACTTCAGCAAGCGATGGCATGAGTGGGCGCGCAAAACTGACGCTGCAGGTCGTCATCTGCTTGATCTGCCTGGTGGTGCCAGGTCAGCTCGCCCGGCACCTTGGCTTGCCCCAAGCCGCACCGGTGCTGAGCCTCGCCAGCCTGGCGGCGCTCGTGGCCAGCATGCGCGTCGGCTGGAAGCAGACCCTGGGGGGCAGTGTCGCCCTGGCGCTGGTGTCGATCCCGGCGGTGTTCAGCCAGGAGAACACCCTCGGGGCAACAGCGCTGATGGCGGTGACCGCCATGCTGCTCGGACTGGCCTCGCGCTGGCAGCAGCAACCGGCGTTCTGGTTTCTGGTGGTGGCTCTGTGCATGCTGATCACCAGCACACCCTTGCCCCAACCGGCCACTGCAGGCCTGCTCCTGGTCAGCTGCGGGCTGACAACCCTGCTTCAGGGCTGGTTCATGACGCTGGTGCCGGCCGAGCAGCAGCCCGTGAAGCTCGTGCACCACAGCTGGATGCGCAGCCTGGCCTACGGCACCCTGCTGGCGGTGACCGCCCTGCTGACCACCCCGATCGCCCTGGCCCATCACTGGCACACCACCGGGCTGTGGCTGATCCTGACCCCCTTTCTGGTGCTGCGGCCCTACGTCAAGGATGGCTGGCGCGCCACGCTGAACCGCGCCCTGGGGACCACCGCCGGTGTGCTGCTGGTGCATCTGCTGGCCCTGGCCATCCCCCCGACACTGCCGCTGCAGATCCCTGCCATCGTTCTGGGGATTGCCACGGGCCTGGTGGCGATGCGTCACGGACACCCGGCCTTGCTGCTGATGCTGTTGACCGCGACGATCGTGCTGTTCAACAGCCAGGACGGCACCCTGCTGCTGATGGCCGACAAGCGCTTGCAGGCCAATGCCATCGGCATGGGTATCGCCATCGGCGTGATGGCCCTAGCCGATCCCGCCGAACGCAGCCTGTTGCGGCGGCAGCGGGCTTAAGCCGGGCACCGCAGTTTGGTGTCACGAGCTTGCACCGCTGAAGTGGGCGCCGCAAGCTTGGGGCATGAGCGCTGAAGCATCCCCCGGCGCAGCACAGGCGCCAACACGCTGGTGATCGGACTGGGCAGCGTGCTGTTGCTGCTCGCCGGCGGTGTGATCGTGCACGTCATGACGACCCGCGCCCGCGATGCCGTCGTCGATGCCGATTTCATCGAAATCGCCAGTCCGATCAAAGGCCAGCTCGAGGCGCTCAAGGTCGAGGCGGGCGATGCCGTCGCGCCCGGTGAGCAGCTCGCCCGCATCGAGGATCCCCGCGCCAGCGCCGCCGAGGTGCAGCGCCTGCAAACCGCGCTGGCCACCCAAGGGGCCGAACTCGCCCGGATCAGCCGCGAACAGCAGCTCAAAACAACGCTGTTGCGCTCCTTTGCCCGCGATGCCGCCGACCAGCGCCGGCTCGAAACCGGGCGCAATCTCGCTGAGCTGCGCCAGTTGCGGGCCGATCTGGCGCGCGAGCGCCAAGAACTCGCCTTCAGCGAGCGCGATGTTCAACGCCAGGTGGCGCTGTACCGAGCTGGCGCCGTGGCCGAGAACGTGGTGGATCGGGCCCGCACCACGGCCGCGCAGAACCGTGAACAACTGCGCGCCATCGAAGCCCGGATCGCGGCTCAAGGGCGGCGGGTGCAGGCGGCCAGCCGGGATCTGTCGCTCGACAGCACCCGCGGCGACACCGATCCGCTGCCAAGACTGCAGTCGACCCAGCTCGAGCTGGCCCGCCTGGCCGGGCTCAAAAGCGCAGCCGAGCGCCAAGTGCAGGGACTGCGGGCCCAGCTCGCCACAGCCGAAACCCTCTATGCCCAGCAACACAGCGTCTGGCTCAAAGCCCCGCTCAAGGCGGTGGTGTGGGGCGTGCTCGCCCGCACCGGCGACACCTTGCAGCAGCAGGCCCCGGTGCTGCGGCTGATCAACTGTCACAGCCGCTGGGTGACCACCTTTGTCTCCGAAAGCGACCTCAAACGGCTGCGCATCGGCAGCCCCGCCCGCATCGACCTGATCGGCGAACAGCTCGATCTGCGCGGCAGGGTCGACCTGATCCGCTCGGGCGTGGGGCGGCTGTCGGACCGCGACAACGATCCCACCCGTCTGCCGATCAACCTGGCCCGCGAAAGCCAGGTGCGCGTGCGCATCAACAGCGATGTGCCCGCTCCGCCGCGCAAGCTCTGCTTTGTCGGCTATTCGGCGCGTGTGATGTTCCAGTGAGCGGACCGAGGCAACGCATCAGCTCCGCAGCCTGGGCGTTTTTGCTCGGCTCTGCCGCGCTGTTGCTGGGGGCGTTGGTGCTGGCAACAGCCGACACCGGCTGGCTGGATGCGGCGCAGCTGAATCCCCTGACCCTGCGGACCCTGCCGCGCCAGTTTCAAGTCGTTGACCTGTGGCGCGATGCCCTACCCCCGCTGGTGGTTGCCGGGCTGATCGCCAGCCTGACCCTGTGGCTGCCGCGGCGGCGCTGGAGCCTGGCGCTGATGGAGCTGTTGCTGCTGGGTGTGGCTCTGCGCTATTTCCTCTGGCGCGGCACCACCCTCAACACAGCCCACCCCCTCAGCCTGGTGTGCAGCGTGGTGCTGTTCGGCACCGAGCTGCTGTATCTGCTCACCAGTGGCCTGCAGTTGCTGCCGGCCCTGCGCTACGACCCAGAGCTGCGCAGCCGGCAAGCCGCTGGCCTGGAGCCCTGGGTGCTGCAGCAACGGCCTCAGGTCGATGTCTGGATCCCCACCTACAACGAACCTGAACGCCTGGTGCGCCGGGCCATCCTGACCTGCCGCAACCTCGATTACCCCCACCACACCGTCACCGTGCTCGATGACGGGCACAGGCCAGCGATCGCCCGCTTGGCGCAGGAGCTCGGGGTGAACTATCTGAGCCGACCCGACAACGCCCACCGCAAAGCCGGGAACCTCAACCATGCTTTAGCCCACACCAAAGGCACATTCATCGCGGTCTTTGACTGCGACTTCATGCCCTATCCGCGGTTTCTGGAACGCACGCTGGGCTTTTTTGCTGACGCCACAGTGGCCCTGGTGCAAACGCCGCAGCACTACTTCCAGGCAGAGTTCCATAACCGCAACCTGGGCCTGGATGTGGTGATGCCCAGCGATCTCGATTACTTCTTTCGTTATCTGCAGGTGATTCGCGACCGCTCCAATGCGGTGATCTGCTGCGGGACCTCCTATGTGGTGCGCCGCAGTGCCCTGGAGTCGATCGGCGGCTATGTCACCAGCTGCCTGATTGAGGATCACCAGACCAGCACCAAACTGCTGACCCGCGGCTGGAGGATCCGCTACCTCAACGAGGTGCTCAGCATGGGCGAAGTGCCGCGCAGCTTCCCCGACTTTCTCGATCAGCGCCTGCGCTGGATGCAGGGCAACATCCAGATTTTTTTCAGGCCCGGGGAGCTGCCGATCTGGAGTCGGCTCAACAGCGAGCAGTTGAGCTTTTACATCAATCTGGCGGTGAGTGTGTTCACGCCGCTCTGGCGGCTGATCTATCTGCTGTTGCCGCTGCTTTCGCTGATTCTGGGCTTCACCTTGATTGCGGCACCGCCGATCGAATACCTGGCCTACGGCATTCCGTTTGTGGTGCTCCTGCATGTCGTTCCCAGCTGGCTGAGCGACCACCACCAGTTCCAGTTCTGGAACGAGGTGTACGAGACCCTGTTTTGCGTCCCGGGGGCCCGGCGGATTGCCCAGGTGCTGCGCCATCCATTTCGCATCTATGGCGGCATTGTGACCAGCAAGGAGATCCAATCGACGCCAACCCCGCTCAGCAACCTCAGCCTGCTGTGGCCGCTGCTGATGCTGCTGAGCGTCACCGGGATCACCGTGCTGCTGCGCTACGCCCTGCCCCTGATCGATCCTGCCGTGGTGGGCTGGCGACCGTCATACGACGGCGAAGCGCTGATGCTGGGCTGGAATTTTTACAACGCCCTGGTGGTGATCGTGGCGCTGCTGGCCTGCATCGACCGACCGAACCAACGGGTGAGCGATCGGTTCCCACTCAGCCGCATCGCCTGCTTCAAGGTCGGTTCAGGGCAGGTCTGGGGCAACACGATCGATCTGTCCGAAGAAGGGGCGCAACTGAAACTGCAAACCGACCATCCCGAGCTGCAGCACGGCCAGCTCGGCCTGCTGCAGCTCATGGAGCCCGCGATCACGATCGAGGCCAGGGTTGTGCGCTGCAGCGGGCACGAGCTGGGGCTGCGGTTTGAAGCCCCAAACGCCAGCAGCCTCGAAGCACTGCTCGCCTTGCTCTACAGCGGTGAGCTGTGGTTTCACCGGCCCAGACGTCTGAGCATCAGCGATGCCTTGCTGCACTGGCTGGGGAGCCTGTGGCGCGCTGAAGCGATTCGCCAGCGCTTCCCGTGAAGCCGGCCGCCTAGGTAGAGCAGCGACGTGCGTTGAAATCGCAGCGGAAGATCGTCGGCTTCTGCCAGCTCAAGGGGATCTCCAGCAGATCGCGCGTCCCTGTGATGGCCAGCACAGCCAGCAAGATCGCCATCAGCAGCGCGGC
>VGQR01000059.1 GCA_016882345.1 Cyanobacteria bacterium K_DeepCast_35m_m2_023 | reverse complement strand
GAGCGTGATCAGCTCTCCGGAGGGAAAAACGCGGCCGTTTAGGCGGTTTTTCCGCAAACTCTTAGGGGGGAGTCTCTCCCAGAAGCCTTAGCAATTTCGGCGGTTGGGACACCAGATGTGGTGTGTTGGCGGGGATGGGGCGTCGGTCGTTAAGGGCGGGGGGTCAGGTGAACTTGGGGGATCAGGCTTGGTGCAGGGGGTGGAGTAGGTGCCACTGCTGAGACAGCGGGTTGGTGCCGGGATGGACCTGCATTAAATGATCGAGCGCCTGTTGGGGGCTCTGACCGTGTCGGCTGACCAGCCAGGCCATGCACATAGACCTGTCCTGAATGCTGCAGGTCAACGAGGGCTGCCAGCGTCTGCTGCACCTGAGCCAGCGTCATCGGTTGTGGACTGCGGTGGTCGGGCAGGACCAGATGCTGGTGCGCAAAGCGCTGTGGCGGGAAGGCGGCGGCGGGGCCTCCTGCTCACTGCAGAGGCTCAGCCGCCGCCGCGATGCCTTCGGCAGCCAAGCGGTCGAGGTGCCGTGAAGCTGCCGGTGCGGGCGGCACCGCGAACTCGTCGCACAACAGCCAACTGAGACCCCCTCGCGAATGGTGAATGCGCGGGAGCAGGGTCTCAATCGCCAGGGGAAGACCTTTAAATCGTGATTTTTATAATGCAAAATCTGCATAACGGATGGTTCAAGGTACAACAAGCCCCTTGACCCGGGCAGAAGGGACGCGAGCTGTCGCTCCAGCTGTCTCCATCCGCAATACGACCGTAACAGGTTTGCGGCGTGGTTCCAGCAGATTCGACGTTCTTATACTGAAGTTACATCAGGCTCGTGCCGTCGATGGGGCAACAGCTCGCCAACCGGCAAGCAACCTCGCAAGGTGTGCCCAAGGCGCCACGGCGGCGCGGCAAGCGGCAGTGCCGCCCTCTGTTTTGCCCGCTGCATCCGCAACAGCTGATCAGCGGCCAGGGCAAAAAGTACTTTCTGCACTGCCTGAAGGCCGAGGAGCTGGTCGCCCGCGGAACCAGTCACAAAACCGCCCGGCTGCTGATCCAGCACTATCCGGTTCTGGTCTTGAGCAACGAGTGGCTCGAACAGTTGTACTGCCCGAAGTGCGGCAGCAGCGACTGGTTCCACATCGCCAAGCTTGCAGACGACCGCTTCGTGGTGCGCCGAGCCCCGCTCGAGCTGTGGCAGCAGGTCGCCCACGTTGCCCCGCTGTCACCCAACCCGTCGGTGAGCGACTTTTCGCGCCGGATGTCGCGGCGCACCAGCCTCAAGCGCAGCGACGGCCAACGCTTTTTTGACGGCTGAGGGGACGGCGGACCGTCGGATTGGGACTGGTTCAGTGCGTCGGCAGCCAGTTGTTGCTGCAACTGCAAGGTTTGAGCAAGCGCTGGGGGGGTGCACTGCACGATCTGGTGTATGGCGGCGACGAGCAGCGCTGCGATTCCCGGTTCAAACCCGGCTTGAGCGACTGGCTGTGTGGGGCCTTGCTGCTAAGTCACGGCGGCACGAATCACCATGGGACCGGGTTGGCGGGTCTGGTTTGGCAGCGCCGCCAGCTGGGACTAGAAAGCCTGCTAAGGCCTGCCGCCGAACTGAGCCCAGTTGAGCCGCGCTCAGTTCGGCTGAGGGGCGGCGGGTCCTGTGTGTGTGAGGGGGGCACCAGGGACTTGATGGGAGCGGCGCTTGAGGATCTTGTACAGATGTACATCGCCATTTAGGGGCGTCGTGAATCTTGTTGACGCACCTGGATGCACCAGTCGCGGTGGTCCAGGTACCAGCGCACTGTGGCGGCCAGCCCCTGCTCGAAGCTGTGGCGCGGCCGCCAGCCCAGTTCTGCCGCGATGCGGCTGGGGTCGATCGCATAGCGGCGGTCGTGGCCCGGCCGGTCGTTGCCGGGGGTGATCCAGCGGCTGTGGGGAGCCGCGTCAGGACGCAGCCGATCAAGCTCAGCGCAGATGGCCAGCACCACCTGCTGGTTGGTGCGCTCACCGGATCCCCCCACGCAATAGCTGGCCCCCAGTTGCCCGCGGGTGGCTGCTAGCAGCAGCGCGTCGACATGGTCCTCAACATGCAGCCAGTCGCGCACGTTGAGGCCATCGCCATACAGCGGGATCGGCTGCCCCGCCGCTGCCTGCAGGATCACCACCGGAATCAGCTTTTCAGGAAACTGCCAGGGGCCGTAGTTGTTGCTGCAATTGGTCAGCACCACCGGCAGGCCGTAAGTGTGGTGCCAGGCGTTGACCAGGTGGTCGCTGGCCGCCTTGCTGGCCGAATAGGGGCTGCGCGGGTCGTACGGGGTGCTCTCGCTAAAACTCCCCGTCGGCCCCAGCGAGCCAAACACCTCATCGGTGCTGATGTGGTGCAGCCGAAAACGCGCCTGCCGCTCGGGCGGAAGCTGCTCCCAGTGGGAGCGCACCGCCTGCAACAGGTTGAACGTGCCGGCAATGTTGCTGGCGATAAACGCCCCGGGCCCTGCGATCGAGCGGTCGACGTGGCTCTCGGCCGCCAGGTGCAGCACCAGGTCGGGGTCGGCCTGGCGCACCGCCGCCGCCGTTGCCTCGGCATGGGCCAGATCGACCTGCAGCAAGGTGTGGCGCGCCTGGGCCTGGCGCAAGGCCGCAAGGCTGCTGAGGTCGCTGGCATACCCCATCTTGTCGAGGTTGAAGACCAGCGCCTCGCTATCGCGCAGCAGCCGCCGAACCACGGCCCCGCCGATGAATCCGGCCCCGCCGGTGACCAGGATGCGGCGGCAATCAGCGAGCAACGCGGCAACGGTGGGCAGGGTCATGGAGGTCGGCGGGACAGAGGGAATCGGCAAGAAACAAGGAAGAAGGGTTGAGGTTCTTTGGATTGGGACACCTTGTACCGCTGGGCTGAGTCACCCTGTGCTGCTCGCCAGCAGCAGCTGGCGCAGGGCCAGGCGCCAGGGGGTGGGCGGTAGGTCGAGCAGCTGGCGCGTCTGCGAGCAATCGAGCCGCGAGAAGCTGGGACGCTGCGCCGGGGTGGGGTAGTCGGCCGTGGTGATCGGCATCACCGCCGCCGCGCCTGGCAGCAGCCCCAGCTCGACGCCCAGCTCGCCCACCGCCAGCGCCACGTCGTACCAGCTGGCAGCGCCGGCGTCGCTCCAATGCAGGACCGGTGCGCCGCCGCCGTTGCAGGCGATGGTGCGCCAGCACGCCGCCGCCAGGGTGTGGGTGCAGGTGGGGCAGCCCACCTGGTCTTCGACCACCGCCAGCGGGGTGCCGGCGGCATGGCGCTCGCGATGCAGCCACAGCATGGTGAGCGCAAAGTTGCGGCCCACCGGCCCCATCACCCAGCTGGTGCGCAGCACGATGCCCTGCCTGCTGGGCAGCAGCAGCTCGTCGAGCGCCGCCTCGCCGGCGGCTTTGCTGGCGCCGTAAACACCCAGCGGGTCGCGGGGTTGATCGGGCCGGTAGGGATGGCCTTGGCGGCCATTGAACACAAAATCGGTGCTGAGCTGCAGCAGTCGCCCGCCATGCTGCAGCAACGCCTCGGCGAAAGCGCGGGGGGCGCCGGCGTTGACCGCATGGGCCAGGTCGGGCTCGCTCTCGGCCAGGTCGACCGCGGTGAAGGCACCGGCGTTGATGACCCAGTCCGGCTGGTGCTGCAACACGGCGGTGCGGCAGGCGGTTGCATCGGCCAGATCGAGCGGCAGCAGCCCCTGGCCGCCGCTGCGGCTGGTGGCGATGAGCGTCACCCCGGCCGGCACGCTGCCGCGCAGGGCCTGGCCCAGCTGGCCGCCAGCGCCGGTGAGCAGCACCTTCATGGGAACACGTCGCCGGCGGCCAGGGCCTCGGCCAGGCTGGGGGCAGCAGCATCCTTGGCCGCCAGTCGCGGCCAATCCGGCGACGGGCTGGGCGATGCGACCAGCTGATCCATCGGCCAGCCGATCGCCAGAGCGGGATCGTCCCAGCGGATCGCTCGCTCGCAGCTGGGATTCCAGTAGCCGCTGGCCTTGTAGAGCACCTCGGCGCTGGGGCTCAGGGTTAAGAACCCGTGGGCAAAGCCCACCGGCAGCCACAGCTGCTGGTGCTGCTGGTCATCGAGGATGGCACCCACCCAGTGGCCAAAGGTGGCTGAACCGCGGCGCAGATCGACCGCCACATCAAAGATGGCTCCGACCACACAGCGCACGAGCTTGGCCTGGGGCTCGGGCGGCAGCTGGTAATGCAAGCCGCGCAACACCCCCTGCTGCGAGCACGACTGGTTGTCCTGCACAAAGCGCACCTCGGCCCCGACGGCGGCATCGAAACAGCGCTGGTTCCAGCTTTCAACAAACCAGCCGCGTGCATCGTCAAACCGGTGCGGGGTCAGCAGCAGCGGTCCCTCCAACAGCTGCCCGCTGGGAGTGGACAGGGTGTCAACCTGCATTGCCGGAGTGCTGCAAAACGTTCACCACAGCCGCCAGCCCCATTTCTGGAAGTAAAGCCAGGCGCTGTGCAGATTGACCAGGGTGAGCCACAGGTTGGCATAGCTGCCGCGGCCCCAATGGTGCAACACCGTCGCCACCGGCAGGTTGATCGTGCGGCCAAGGCGGCCCAGGCGCCGGCTCAGGTCGGCATCTTCGAAGTAGAGAAAGAAGCGCGGATCAAAACCACCTTCGCGGCAAAAGGCCCAGCTGCGCATCCACAGGCAGCAGCCGCTCAGATAGGGCGCCTCGAACACGTGCTCGTACGACTGATCGCGGCTGGTGAACCAGCCGTCGTAGCGGCGCAGCCAGGCGTGCTTGAGCCAGGTCGGCACAAAACGCCGGCTGAGCAACGCGAGCAGGGTAGGGTTGCGTTTGCACAGAAACTGCTGCTCGCCATCGGGAAAGCACAACCGCGGCACGGCGGCCACCACGTCGGAGTGCTGCTCGAGCCAGGCCAGCAGCTGCTCGAGACTGCCCGGCGCCCAGCTGAGGTCGGTGTTGAGCACCGCCAACAGCGGCGGCAAAGGACCCTGGCCCTGCAACTGAGCCACCAGCTGGTTGCAGGCGCGGCCGTAGCCGGGGTTGGCGCGCTGCACCAAGGTGGCGTCAGCCCCCGGCAACAGCAGCTCGACCGCTTCGCCCGGGCGGTGGTCATTGACCACCACGGCATAGCCAATAGCCGCCGAAAGCTGCTGCAGACACTGCATCAATTGCTGCACGTGGGCCCGCGGTGGATGGTGGGCCACGATCAGCAGCAGGGCCCGGCGTTGTGGAACCGCTGAGATCAAGCAATGAAACGAATGGGGGTCCCGGGGATCGAACCCGGCTCAGGCGAATTATGAGTTCGCTGCATTCACCAGATTGCTAGACCCCCAAGGGCACAGCCAGGCGGTTTTACCACAGGCCGCGAACCGGCGTGCGGTAGGTGACGCCGCGACCCGGAGCGGGCGTGACAGCAGCCGAGCAACCGGTGGGCGAGGCCAGGCTGCAGCCAAAACCATTGGAAATGTCAGGCGTGCGCCAGGGGATCAGGTCGCTTTGGGCCTCCATGAGCACCCCATAGGTGTTTTCGAGGGCTACGCCGTCCCAGACGATCGTCTGATCGGGAAAGCCCAGGACCGTTGACGAGCCGGTGGAGATGCCAAAGAGTTCCTTGATCTGGCTGCCGACGCTGACCCCCTTGGCAAAGGGGGCGGTGTAGGTGAAAAAGCGCTGTTGCACCAGCGCCGGCACCGATTGGACCGGCGCGCAGCGGGTCACCTCGACCGGATCCTTGGCGCCGGGGGCCGGGGCCTCCAGGGTGGTGTTGCAAACCACCGGTGCGGCGACGGCGGCGGCGGGGGTCATAGGCGCCAGCAACGACAGAGCAACCATGGCCAACGGTCCACGCAGCGGCGGCGAGCTCAGCAAGGCCATGGCGGCAGTTAGGCGACGATCATGTTGAGCGCAAACTAGACAGGTCTGGGCTTGAACACCAGCCCCCTGCTCTTTGCCTGCCGCCGCTGCCCATGCCCGCCCTGCCGACCACCAGCGCTGCGATGCGCGAGGCGCTGTTGCCGTTGCTGGCCGCCAAGGCCTACCGGCACGGCACCTTCACCCTGGCCTCGGGCCGCAGCAGCCACCACTACGTGAACTGCAAGCCGGTGAGCCTGAGCGGTGAGGGCCTGGCCCTGCTGGGCGCGCTGATGCTTGAGCACGTCGAAGCTGATGCGGCGGCCGTGGCCGGCCTGACCCTGGGGGCCGACCCCCTGGTGAGCGCCGTGGCGCTGCAGGCCGCCCTGGCTGGCCGCAGCCTCGACGCGCTGATCGTGCGCAAAGAAGCCAAGGGCCACGGCACGGGCGCCTGGCTCGAAGGCCCCCTGCCCGCCCCCGGCAGCGTGGTCACCGTGCTCGAGGACGTCGTCACCACCGGCGGCTCGTCGCTGCAAGCGGTGCGGCAACTGCGCGAGGCGGGTTACCTCGTCAACCGGGTGGTGACGATCGTCGATCGCCAGGAAGGTGGGCTCGAGGCGATGACCGTCGCCGGGCTCGAGCTGCGCAGCCTGTTTCTGCTCGAGCAGGTGGCGGCGACCGCTGCTGCCGGTGCCGGCCAGTGATGGATCAGACCTGTTGGGACTGGCAGCCCGCACAGCCCAGCCTGGTGCAGCAACAGGCCGCCCTGTTGCGGCTCGAGGGGGCGGATGCCCTGCGTTTTTTGCATGGCCAGAGCAGCCAGGCGATCGAGGCGGCCGCCCCCGGCAGCGTCCTGGCCACCTGCCTGATCAGCCCCACGGCGCGCATGCGGGCCCTGGCCCAGGTGCTGGTCGATGCCAGCGGTGCCTGGCTGCTGATCGAGGCCGGCGATGGCGAGGCGGTGCGCACCACCCTGGACCGGGTGCTGTTTCCGGCCGATCGGGTGACGCTGGGGCCACTGCAGCCGGCCAGCCTGGTCACGCCCGTGCCCAGCGAGCCCGAAACCGCAGGCTGCGCTGGACCATGGCAGCCCCTCGAGGAGGGGCTGTGGCAGCTGCCGGGGCAGTGGTTGCTGCTGGGTGAGGCAGCGCTGGCTGGATCGCTGCACCAGCGGCCGCTGCTGAACCCCACGGACCAGGAGCGCTGGCGCCTGCAGCAGGGGATCCCCAGCGCTCCCGGCGAGCTCAACAACGACACCAACCCGTTTGAGCTGGGGCTGGCGCCGCGGGTCAGCCTCAACAAGGGCTGCTACGTGGGCCAGGAAACCCTCGCCAAGCTCGCCACCTACGACGGCGTCAAACGGCAGCTGCGGCGTTGGTGCGCCCTGCGGGGCGCGGGCGAGCCACCGCTGCAGCCCGGTCAGGGCCTGCGCAGCGCAACGGGCGAGCGGGCCGGGGCGATCAGCTCGGCGCTGGCGCTGCCCCAGGCCGATGGGCAAGTGTTGTGGCTGGGGCTGGCGCTGGTGCGGCGCAGCGCCCTCGATCAGCACAGCCTGTGGTGCGGCGAGGGTGCCGCAGCAGCAGAGCTGGCGCTGTCGCGACCGGCCGGCTTTATCGATCCGCCGGTGGGGACGGCTCAGCGCTGATCCGGCGGGGGGGCCGACTGCTGGTCCTGGTCCAATAGCCATTGGGCCACGGTCCAGCTGGCCAAACTGTCGTCGCGGTTGTAGGCCAGGATCTGGCGCAGGTGACAGGCGCTGGCGCGGCCGCGGTGCCACTGGCGCCACTGCCGCCACCACAGCAGGCAGCGGGCGCCGTCGACGCCGTTCTGGCTCCAGGCAAAGCCCAACCAGCTGGCCACAGCTTTGAGGCCATAGCTGCTGACCGGCAAGCGCCAGCAGCGCCGCAGCCGCGCATGCAGGTCGATGCAGCGCGCCCGCAACTGCGCCACCTGGGCCTCGCTGGCCCCCTGGCGCTGGGCCAACCGCACCAGGGCGAGGCTCTCGGTTTCGCCGTAATGCAGCAGCGGCCAGCCGGGGTAGGCCGCCAGCAGCCGCTGCAGCCGCTGCCACAGCCGCGCTTCGCCATGCTCCTGCAGGGCCAGCAGGGGCTTGTACGGCGCCTGGGCCGCCGCCGCCCCGGCCGCCAGCACGACAAAGCCGTGCAAAAAGTCGTCGCGGGCGTCCGGATCGGACTCGATGTCATACAGCAGCACCCCCGGCGCCGTCAGCAGCTCGGGCAGGGCTGGCGACGGGTCGAGGCGCTGGGCTGCGCCGGCGGCCTGCACCCGGGCCTGGGCCACCAGATCGGCGGCCAGGGCGGCGTGCTGCTTGCCGTGCTGGGGGTCGGCCTGCTCGAGCTGGGCCGCCAGCCACTCGGGGTCGCAGGCGGCCAGCTCGGCCAGGGTGCTGATGCCGTGGCCCATCAGCAGGTCGCGGCGCTTGCCACCGATGCCGCTCACCTCGCTGAGGTGGCCCTCGGCGGCGGCCTGCTGGTCGCACAGCTTGCGCCAGCTGCAGAGGGTGCATTTCTTTCGGTCGGCCACCAGCTCTGGCGGCTCGCTGCGGGCCAGGTCGGCCGCCAGCCACACCAGGCTCTCGTCGAGCTGGCGCTGCAGCGTGCCCCCCAGGGCCAGGCGCTCGTGCTGCAGCTGGCGGTCGCCGCCGGCCACCACCAGACCGTGGCTGACGGGGGCCTGCTGCAACGGCTCGAGCAGCCGCCCCCACAACGCCAGCTGCAGCCGGTGTTCGCGGGTGGTGCGATAGCCCTGCCGCGCCAGCACGGGGCGGTAGCTCCAGTCGCCCCAGCGGCTGCCACCCGCGGTGCGCTGCAGCAGCGGTGGATGGGCCTCAAGCCACAGGCCTTCTGGCCCATCGCCCTTGAGCCGCAGCCCCACCACCCCCTCGCTGCCGGCGGCGCAGGCCACCAGCCCATGGCCGGGGCGCTGGGGCACTAGGGCCTGAAAGCTCTGCAACTGCTCCTGCAACCCCAGGGCCCGGTGGGCGTTCCACTGGCGCGCCTCGGCCGGGCCGTGGGCATCGAGCCAGGCCCGGCGCCGGCAACGCACCCAACTGCGCAACAGGCGATCGGTGAGCGGAAAAGTGGTCAAATGCCAACGGGCCGACGCAGGCGACAGCCCTGCTGCCCACGACGCTAGTGCTGCCCGGCGCTCGGCCTGCTATTTAGCCTTCAGACCCTGTGCCGTCCCATGGCCTCTGCCCCCCTGCCGCTGCAGGCCAGCCCGATCGCCTTTGGCACCGATGGCTGGCGGGGCATTTTGGGGGTCGACATCACGCTCGAGCGCCTGCTGCCGGTGGCTGACGCCGC
>VGQR01000058.1 GCA_016882345.1 Cyanobacteria bacterium K_DeepCast_35m_m2_023 | reverse complement strand
CGTCTCTGGCACTGCAGCAACAGCTGCTGCTGATGATGGCCACGGCGATCGAGCGCCATGGGGCGGCCTTGGCCCAACCGCTGCCGGGGCTCAGATCAGCTCCGGATGCCGCGGGTCTCCCTTGAAGGGACCTTCCACCTGGGAGGTGATCCAGCCGCCGTAGAAGCCGCCGGGCTGGGGGGTCACCCGCTCAGCCGCCAGCCAGACCGCCTCCATCAGCCCCGGATACAGGGCGAACCATCCGGCGATCGGCGCAAACAGGGGCGTCGGCTCGGGGTAGTGCCACACCGCTTTGGGAATGCGCTGGCCACAAGCAACCACGCCAAAGTAACGGGCTACACCCTTCCACTCGCAGAAGCTGCGGCCCTGGGCCGGCTCAAGCAGCTCAAGCCGCATCGCCGCAGGCGGCAGATACACCGTGGGCGGATGAAAGGTCTCGCAGACCTTCCAGATCTGCAGAGGCCCGCCGGCGGCGTCGGTGTCGCACAGCACCTGACCCAGGACCTCGACCCGTACCGGATCATGGCTGGCCCGCAGGGCCGGGGGCCGCGGGTAGTCGGCAACGCGCTCAGCCATCGCGACGCAGGACTCAGGCGTTGATGAAGTGGCGCAACTTGCGCGCCTCCTCTCCTGCGCGGCGCTGCAGCTCTTCATCGCTCAGGGCCTGCTCGGCCCGCACCTGCGCGGCAATCACATCAGCCTCGTCAACGGCAAAACCAGCGCCGCGGGCCAAGGCCAGAAAGTCACTGAGCTCGAGCTGCTGCGCCAGCTGGTTCTGCAGCTGCGGATCCTGACGGGCCGCAGCCACAAACGCATCCAGTTGGGCAAGGCTCACAGCGACAGGTTCAGTTGTCGCTGGTCTAGCCGGGCTGGCGCCACGGGTGTTGCCGCAACGGGCGGAACCACACACCAGCCCTCTGGGTCCCAGGGTTCGAGCAGCGGCGCAAGCGTGCGCAATCCGGGCCCATCGGCCGGTGCCAGCCAGGGCTCTTCGAGCCCATCGGGGATCAGCGCCGGCATGCGGTCATGCAGAGGCGCCAGCAGCCCGTTGGGCCGGGTGGTCAGCACGCAGCAGCTCTCGAGCTCGCTGCCATCGGGGCCGATCCAGCGCTCCCACAGCCCCGCCAGCCAAAACAGGGTTCCATCGCCGCGGGCGATGCGATGCCCCTTCTCAAAGAAGGCATCGGCCGGGATCAGGCAGCGCCGGTGACGCCAGGCGCCGCGAAAGGTCGCCTTCTCGGCGACGGTTTCGCTGCGGGCATTAAACGGCCGGGGCCGGGCACGACCATCGGGGCCCGGCGCCAGCGGGTCCTTGACCCAGTCGGGCAGCAAACCCCACAGCACCAAGGCCGGCTCAAGCCGGCCGTGCTCGTGGCGCTGAATCAGCACCGGCTCACCAGGCCTGATCAGCGATCGGGGCGCGTAGTACGCCTCCAGCCCAGCAGGTAAGTGACCCTGCAAACGACGCCGCAGTGGCGGCAACGGACTGTCGAGGGCAAAGCGTCCACACATGCGTTCGGGAACCCACCCAGACGGCCGAACGGCGTCGACCTAACACGGCCTAGCTTGGCCCCACCAGTCGTTGCCTGTCGCCTGCCATGGCCATCCGTCAGGACGAAAACCAGCCCAATCGGCGTGTGGGCATCGTCAATCTGCTGTTGATCGGCTTTGGCGTGCTGCTGCTGTTCAGCAACTTCCTACCCAACCCGGCCAACCAAGTGCCCCGGGTGCCCTACTCGCTGTTCATCGACCAGGTCAACGACAACAACGTCAAACGGGCCTACATCACCAGCGACCAGATCCGCTACGAGCTCAAGGCGCCGCCGGCCGAGGACGCCCCCACGGTGCTCTCGACCACGCCGATCTTTGATATGGATCTGCCCCAGCGGCTTGAAGAGCACGGGGTCGAGTTTGCGGCTGCCCCCCCGAAGAAGCCGAGCTTCATCACCACGGCGCTGAGCTGGGTTGTGCCGCCGCTGATCTTCATTCTGGTGTTGCAGTTCTTTGCCCGCCGCAGCGGCATGGGCGGCGCCCAAGGGGCCCTCAGCTTTACCAAGAGCAAGGCCAAGGTGTACGTGCCCGATGAGGAATCGCGCGTCACCTTTGCCGACGTGGCCGGTGTCGACGAGGCCAAGGCCGAGCTGACCGAAATCGTCGATTTCCTCAAGACACCCGAGCGCTACACCGCCATCGGTGCCCGCATCCCCAAGGGTGTGCTGCTGGTGGGCCCTCCGGGTACCGGCAAGACCCTGCTGTCCAAGGCCGTGGCCGGTGAAGCCGGGGTGCCATTCTTCATCATCAGCGGCTCGGAATTTGTTGAGTTGTTTGTGGGCGCGGGCGCAGCCCGGGTGCGCGATCTGTTTGAAGAGGCCAAGAAAAAGGCCCCCTGCATCATTTTCATCGACGAACTCGATGCGATCGGCAAAAGCCGGGCGGGCTCGATGGGTGTGGTTGGCGGCAACGATGAGCGCGAGCAGACCCTCAACCAGCTGCTCACCGAGATGGACGGCTTCGCCGCCAAAGACAAACCGGTGATCGTGCTGGCAGCCACCAACCAGCCCGAAACCCTCGACGCCGCCCTGCTGCGCCCGGGCCGCTTCGACCGCCAGGTGCTGGTCGACCGCCCCGACCTGAGCGGCCGCCGCACCATCCTCGACATCTATGCCAAAAAGGTGAAGCTCTCGGGCGAGGTGGATCTCGATCGCATCGCCCAGGCCACCGCCGGTTTCGCCGGTGCTGACCTGGCCAACCTCGTGAACGAGGCCGCACTGCTGGCGGCCCGGGCCAAGCGCACCAGCGTCGAGCAGGGCGACCTCAACGAGGCGATCGAGCGGGTCGTTGCAGGCCTGGAGAAAAAGAGCCGCGTGCTCCAACCCGACGAAAAGAAAGTGGTTGCCTATCACGAGGTGGGCCACGCCATCGTCGGCCACCTGATGCCCGGCGGCAGCAAGGTCGCCAAGATCTCGATCGTGCCCCGCGGCATGAGCGCCCTGGGCTACACCCTGCAGCTGCCCACCGAAGAGCGCTTCCTCAATTCCAAGGACGACCTCGAAGGTCAGATCGCCACCCTGCTGGGGGGCCGCAGTGCCGAAGAAGTGGTCTTTGGTGCGGTGACCACTGGCGCCGCCAACGACCTGCAGCGCGCCACCGACATCGCCGAGCAGATGGTGGGCACCTACGGCATGAGCGAAACCCTGGGACCGCTGGCCTACGACAAGCAGGGCGGCAGCCGGTTTTTGGGCGGCGCCAACAACCCACGCCGCGCTGTGAGCGACACCACCGCCCAGGCCATCGACCGCGAGGTGCGGGGCCTGGTGGACCGGGCCCACGATCGGGCCTTGGCGATCCTGCACCACAACCGCGAGCTGCTCGAGCGCATCTCCCAGCAGATCCTCGACAAAGAGGTGATCGAAGGCGACGAACTCAAGGACCTGCTCGCCGCCAGCGTCATGCCCGACGAAGCCCGCTTGCCTGCCTGATCGAGCTCTGCGGCTGAGCTGCATCAGCTGAGCCGCAGACCCACCGCCCCCAGCAGTTGCCGAGCGATGGCCGCCTCAGCCTGAAGCCAGAGCACGGGCAGGGCCAGCATGGACCACGCGCAACTGGATCAGCTCATTGGGCTGCTGCGCCACAACCCTGGGGCGCGTGACCAACTGCTCAGGGCCACGGATCTTGAGACCAGGGCAACGGTGCTGCATCAACTTGGATTTGCATGCAACCGAGAGTAGATACCCAGCAAAGCGTTGCTCAAGGACAGCCTTGGCCTCGTCGATTGAGCTGAGCACTCCAGCGTCTGACGCCACAACCAAGCGTCGGCTCGGGTGATCGGTTGCCAGCTGCAATGTCCAGCCACAAAATGCGCTAAATGTGATCTTCTTCGGTCGATGGCGTCGGTGACATCGCATCGACCCACAACCATTCGCGCGCAATCTTCTGACGGGGGCCCATGGGCCCCGCCGCTGGATGTCAGCCCTACCGAGCCGATGCCCTTTTTCGACACCCTCTCTGCCCACCTGCAGGAGACGCTGCTGCACACAGGTCAGCAGCGTCTCCTGCAGCCAGGGGAGGTGCTGATCCAGCTCGACGCCTGTGACAGCACCCTCTATCTGCTGCAGAGCGGAACCCTTCAGGTCGCGGCCAATGCCGGCGGGCTAATCGCGGGCATCAGCATCACGGCAGGGGAGGTGGTCGGTGAGATTGCCTTTCTGGACAACCGTCCACGCACCGCAACCGTGATCGCCAGCGAGCCTTAGTCAGTGCTGGCACTCGAGCGGCAGGTCACGTTACAGCACTTGAGTGACAACCCGCTGGAGCTCAATGAGCTGATCACCCGGCTGGCGGGGCTGCAGCGCAGCCGACTGCAGGACGATGCGGCCCAGGATCGTCGCCAGCACCACGAGATCGTTGAGGCCCTGGCCCAGGAAGCCTTGCAGCATCGCGCCGTCAACCATCCTTACCTGCAGGCGCTCTCCCGCGGTGATCTGCCCAATACCGGTGCCGCACTCGCCGATTTTGCCCAGCACTATTACGGCTACTCAGCCCACTTCCCCCGTTACCTCACAGCGCTGATCTCGAAACTGGATCGAGCGGATCACCGCAAAGCCCTGTTGGAAAACCTGACCGAGGAATCTGGCCAGTACGACGACGCAGAGCTGGCCGAACTGCAGCAGTGCGGCATCCAGCCCGAATGGATCAATGGCATTCCCCATCCAGAACTTTTTCAACGGTTCCGGCGGGGCCTCGGCATCGACAACACCGATGCCGCCGACGACCACATCGAGGTGGTCTGCTGGCGCGAATTGTTTCTTTCGATCCTGACCCATGGGTCACCGGCCGAAGCGCTGGGGGCCCTGGGACTGGGCACCGAAACGATCGTGCAGACGATTTATCAACCATTCGTTGACGCGATCGAGCGCATGGGGACCCTGAAACCCGAGGACGCTGTGTTTTTTCCCTTGCATACCGCCGTGGATGACCACCACCAGGCCACCCTCAAAGCCATTGCCGCCGACTTCGCCGCCACCGCCCAGGGCCGCGCCGACCTGGCCAAAGGCATGCGCAAAGCGCTGGCCTTGCGCGATTCTTTCTGGGGCTGGCTGCACGAACGCGCCAATGACCAGACCCAGGGAGCAACACGATGAGCAAGATCAGCACCCGCGAGCTCTACGACCAGGCGGCCAGCCAATGGAGCCGCAACGAGCAGCTGCTGCTCAGCGATTTCACCGCCCGGCCGCGAGTGCTCGAAGCCGCGGGCGATGTGCGCGGTCTGCACCTGTGGGACCTGGGCTGCGGTGAGGGGTATGTGGGCCGGCAACTGGCCAAGGGCAACCCCAGCCGCATCGACGGTTTCGACCTCTCGGCCGAGATGATCGCCGCTGCGCAGCAGCAGGCAGGTCCGCTGGCCGCCGAACGGGGCGGCCCCCTGCACTACGCGGTGGCCAACCTGGCTGAAGCCTTCCCCAGCGGCAGCTGTGATGCAGCGATCGCCGTGTTTCTGTTCAACTATCTGAGCATCGCAGCGATGGAGGCCGTGCTGCGCGGCTGCCACCAAGCCATCCGCCCGGGCGGTTTTCTGATCTTCACGGTGCCCCATCCGGCACTGGCGTTCCTGCGAACCCACGAGCCTCCCTTCTACCTTGAACCGGACCATCACACCTACCTGAACAGCAGCGACGTGCTGTTCGAAGGACGCATCTGGCGCCGCGACGGGGTCAGCAACCCGGTGCGCTCCATTCACAAGACCTTTGCCGACTACACCGAAGCCCTCTGGCGCAGCGGCTGGACCCAGCTGCCCCGGATCCAGGAGCTGGGTGTGCGGCCGGACCATCTTGAACTGGATCCCGACTTCTTTGCACCGCTCCAAGGCTGCCCCCTGCACCTGCTGTTTCACCTGCAACGCTGATGCCCCCTGCTTCACAAGCGTTTTGCTGGCGCGCTGAAGATCTCGCCAACCGCCAGCAGTGGCGATTCGTTGGTCAGCCGTCGCTGCTGGAGCTGGATCAACCGGCGTTGCGACGCTGGCTGGACCCGCTCATCCAGGAGCTCAAGACCGGCTCCGGTGCGGCCCTGATCCAGGGTCTGGCCGGATTGAACGAGGCCGACCTCCGCCAGCTGTTTCTGGCCATCGGCCGCTGCATCGGCAGCGTCGACACCACCTACGGCGAGCTCTACGACGTGGTCGACACAGGGGTCTCCTATCTCGACAAGGCGATCCCCGTGTCCCAAACCAACGCCTCAACCTCGGTGCACACCGACAGCTCGCGTCTGGAAACCCACCCGCGCTGGGTCGGTCTGGCCTGTGTGCGCCAGGCACCGATCGGCGGGGGCTCGCGGCTGGTTTCCGCCATCGCCGTTCACGAGCATCTGGCCTCAAAGCACCCCAAAGCCCTGCAACGGCTGTACCAACCCTTTGTTCGCGATGTCGTCACACCCGGCAGTGAAGCCAATGCCCTGGCTCTGATTGCGACCAACGCCTTTGGGGTCTACGCCGATGCCGCCGATGGCCCCACCCTGCGATACATGCGTTATTGGATCGAGAAAGCCCACGAGCGGATCGCCCGCCCGCTGGACCCGCTGGACCTGGAGGCTTTTGACCTGCTCAATCAGACCCTAAATGATCCGCAGTTCCGCTACGACTTCGATCTGGGGCCTGGTGATCTGCTGTTCATCGACAACCACAAGCTGGCCCACGACCGCGATGCCTTCAGCGACGATCCTGCGGCACCACGGCTGATGCTGCGACTCTGGCTGAATGACCCCGGCGAAAGCGAACCGAGGCCTTGACGCCGGGGCCCTTGATCGCGGATAAGGGTTCTTTGAGACGGGCCCATGGTCAGCGCCGCCGCCTCGAACACCGCCAGCCGGGTGCGCCCTTCCCAGCTGCCCGGGGCCCTGCAACGCCTAGCGGGCTGCGACCTGCTGTCGTCGGCTGATCTCAACGCCGAGCAGACGGCCGCACTGCTGCAGTTGGCGGTCGAGCTCAAGGCTGGGCGCCAGCTCGACCTGGGGGGCAAGGTGCTGGGCCTGATCTTCTCGAAAGCCTCGACGCGCACACGGGTCAGCTTCACGGTGGCGATGGCTCGGCTGGGGGGGCAAACCATCGACCTGAACCCCCAGGTGAGCCAGGTGGGCCGAGGCGAACCAGTGGCCGACACGGCACGGGTGCTGAGCCGGTATGTCGATGCGCTCGCGATTCGCACCTTCGGCCAGGACGAACTGGTCGACTATGCGCATTGGGCTTCGATTCCGGTGATCAATGCCCTGACCGACCTCGAGCACCCCTGCCAGGCCCTGGCCGATTACCTGACTCTGGCCGAGGCGTTCTGCCCGAAAGGCAGCAGGGGCGTCGTCGACCTGAGCGCCCTGCGCGGTCTGACGCTCACTTACCTGGGCGATGGCAACAATGTGGCGCATTCGCTGATGCTGTGCGGGGCCCTGCTGGGGGTCAACGTGCGCATCGGCTGCCCGCGGGGCTACAGCCCCGATGCGACGGTGCTGGCCCAGTCGCAGCAGTTGGCGGCAGCCCAGGGCAGCACGGTGTCGGTGCTGCACGAACCGCTGACGGCTGTGCAGGGCGCCCATGCCCTGTACACCGATGTCTGGGCCTCGATGGGGCAAGAAGAGGAGAAAGCCGAACGCGAACAGGCCTTCGCCGGCTGGTGCCTCAACGAAGCGCTGATCGACGCGGCCGACAGCCGCGCCATCGTGCTGCACTGCCTGCCCGCCTATCGCGGCCTGGAAATCAGTGCCGGCGCCATCGAAAGCAGCGCCAGCCGCATCTTTGACCAGGCGGAAAACCGCCTGCATGCCCAGCAGGCCCTGCTGGCGGCCTTGCTGGGGGGCTGAACCAGCCCCCCCAAGACTCAAGCGCGCACCAGGACCTGCTCCAGCCAGACACCCAGTTGCCGCTGGAAACCCAGCAAGGCCTGGTCCGATGCTCCGGCCGATACGGCAGCCAGCTCACGATCCTCGAGCTCCCTGGCTGCGTTGGCGCCCACGAGTTGCTCAAACCGCTCGAGCAATGACGGCTCGACCGGGATGCCGCGACTGGCCGCCAGGGCCACCAGCTCGCTGCGGCTCGAGAGGCGCTCGAACTGGGCGCGAAAGACACCGCCCGGTTCGCTGAGGGCACAGATCAGCTCAGCCAGCGAGTGCAGCTCGCGCGGCGTCAGGCTGCCGAGCTCGGCAATCGGTTGCTCGGCCAGGGTGCGGCGAATCTGCTGCAGCACCTCAGGGGCGCAGGCAGCGTGGGCGGCGGTCGCCATGAACGCAGAGGCGAAGGTCTGCTCGCAACGTAAACAGGGCTCCGACAAACCCCCAACACTCGACAAAGCGCCGAGGAGGCGGTACATCTGTATCAGCACCAACCGCGTTTGCATGTCAGCCGGCCCCACCGAGCCCCTCACCAGCGCCCAGCAAGAGCTGTACGACTGGCTGTCCGACTACATCGGCGCCCATCGGCACAGCCCCTCGATCCGCCAGATGATGGAGGCCATGGGCCTGCGCTCGCCGGCGCCGATCCAAAGCAGGCTCAAGCACCTGCAACAGAAGGGCTGGATCACCTGGCAAGAGGGCCAGGCCCGCACGCTGCAGCTGCTGGGCGGCATGGCCTCAGGCATCCCGGTGCTGGGGGCCGTGGCTGCCGGCGGCCTGGTCGAGACCTTTGACGACGTCAGCGACCGGCTCGAGCTTGAGCCGGTTCTGCAAACCAAGGGGCTGTTTGCCCTGACCGTCAACGGTGACTCGATGGTCGATGCACACATCGCCGATGGCGACGTGGTGCTGATGGAGCCGGTCAGCGACCCGACGCGCCTGCGCGACGGCACGATCGTCAGCGCCCTGGTGCCCGGCAGCGGCACCACGTTGAAGCACTTTCACCGCCAAGGCAGCACCGTGACGCTCGAAGCCGCCAATGCGGCCTATGCACCGATCGTGTTGCCCGCCGACCAGGTCAGCGTGCAGGGCAAATTGGTGGCGGTGTGGCGCCAGGTTTAAGCGCGGACCTGCCTGCCCGCCGCGGTGTAAGCTTTGCCCACGCCTGGCAAGGCCTTTGGGCCAAGGCTGAACGACCAGCGTTCATCCCGCCATCCGTACTTATGGGGCCATAGCTCAGCTGGTAGAGCACCTGCATGGCATGCAGGGGGTCAGGAGTTCGAGTCTCCTTGGCTCCATCACGAAAGCCCAGGCGCTGCCTGGG
>VGQR01000057.1 GCA_016882345.1 Cyanobacteria bacterium K_DeepCast_35m_m2_023 | reverse complement strand
GCAGGCGGGCTGGCTGTTCAGCCAGGACGGCCAGATCGACAACCGCCGCCAGCTGATGCGAGCCCTGGAGCGGGCCTGCACCCACCTGGGGGTGGCCTTTGAAGAGGGCTGCAGCGCCACGGGCCTGGTGACCGGCAGCGCCGGGCAGCTGCAGGCGGTCGAGCTGCTCGATGCTGCCGGCGAGCGGCGCCGGCTGGGCTGCGATCAGGCGGTGCTGGCCTGCGGCGCCTGGAGCGCCCAGCTGCTGCCCCAGCTGCCCGTGGTGCCGATCAAGGGGCAAATGCTGTCGCTGCAGGGCCCGCAGCAGGCCCTGCAGCACGTGCTCTTTGGGCCGGGCACCTACCTGGTGCCGCGCGAGGACGGCCTGATCGTGGTGGGGGCCACCAGTGAACCCGAGGCCGGGTTCGCCGATGGGCTGACCCCCTTTGGCCAGCGCCAGCTGCAGGTGGGCATCAGCGGCCTGCTGCCGGCGGCCGCCCAATGGCCACCGATGGAGCGCTGGTGGGGGTATCGGCCCGGCACCCCTGACGAGGGGCCACTGCTGGGGGCCAGCCCGATCCCCGGGCTGTGGCTAGCCACCGGCCACTACCGCAATGGCGTGCTGCTGGCGGCGATCACCGCCGATCTGCTGGCGGGCGCGATCGCTGCAGAACCGCTTGAGGCTGAGCAGCAGGCGCTGCTGCAGGCCTTTGACTGGCGCCGCTTTGGCTGGACCGAGCCGTTCAGCGGCGAAACACCTCCACCTCACCGATCCCTTTGATGCTGTGAACTCCCGCCGAGACCATCGGGATCTCAGCGGCCACCAGCTCGGCGGTGGTGCGATCCACCAACAGGGGCGTCTCGACCACACGGGTCAGCGATTCGAGCCGCGCCGCCAGGTTGACAGTGTCGCCGATGACGGTGAAATCAAGCCGCTGCGGACTGCCGATCTGACCGACCGCCGCCTCGCCGGTGGCCAGTCCGACCCCGTTGAAGAAGGGCTCCAACCCGGCGGCGGCCCACTCGGCGTTGAGCGCGTTGAGGCGTTCGGCCATGGCGATGGCGGCGTGCACCGCGGCGAGGGCCTCGGCCTGCTGCCCGCGGCTGATCGGGGAGCCGAACACGGCCATGACGCAGTCGCCGATGAACTTGTCGATGGTGCCGCCGTGGGCCGTGATCACCTCGACCATGGCGCCCAGGTAGGTGTTGAGCTGGCTCAGGTGCAGCGGGATCTGGCCGTCGCGGGTGCGGCGCTGGGTCATCTGGGTGAAGCCCTTGATGTCCGAGAACAGCACCGTCACCGGCATCGCCTTGCCCTGCAGCAGGCCATCGGCCGAGCGGGGATCGGCCAGGATCTCGCGCACCACCGTGGGGGCCACGTAGCGCTCGAACGTGCGGCGCAGGCGCCGACGCTCGGCCAGTTCGCCCAGGTAGGCATCGGCGCTGAACAGCACCACCAAGGCGATCACCCCGGCCGACGCCGCCAGGGCCGGCAGCAGCACCAGCGATTGGGACCAGGCCGCCGCGGTGGTCAGGGCGATCAAGGCCAACGCCAACGCCGCCGCCAGCAGGCGGACCGCCAAAGCGGTCCGCAGGCGCGCCAGCAGCAGCACCCCCAACAGGGGCAGCAGCGCCAACAGGCCGCGCGACCAGGGGGCAGCAGGCCACAGCAGCAAACCGCTGCCATCGAGCGAATTGGCGATGGCTGTGGCCATGACCTCGAGACCGCTGAGTCGACCGAATGGGGTCTCGAAACCAGCGGTGCCATTCGCGCTCACCGGGCCCACCAGCACCAGGGTCCCGGCGAGGTTGGATTGGCGACGCAGCAGGGCCCAGCGCGCCGGATCCAGCACCTGCCAGGCCGAGACATGACGGAACTGGCCGGCAGGGCCATAGAAATTGAGCAGCCGCTCGGCATCGTTCTGACGGCTGCTGACGCCGGCCTGCTGCAGCAGGCGGGCAGCAAGCGAGGGCATGGGGGCAGCGCCGCTGGCCGGCAGCAGGCGGCGGCCGTAGTGCTCGGGATGGCGTGCCGGCTGGTCGGCATTGGCCACCACAATGTTGCTCAGGCCGATCGGTAACGGCCTGGCCAGCGCGGCCGCCAAACGATCGGGTTGCACCAGGGTCAGGGCGCTGCCGGCGAGTGGGTCCTGGGGCTCGAGCATTTCGGCCGCCAGCACGACGCGATCGCTCCAGCGCCCCAGCTGGCGAGTCAGGGCGGCATCGTCGTCCGGTCCCTTGAGGCTCGGCCCCTCAAACACCACATTGATCGCGATCGCCGAGGCGCCGGCGCGCAACAAGCGATCCAGCAGATCGCCGTAACGCGCCCGTGGCCAGGGCAGATCGTCGATACCGCGGGCCCACTCGGGCACCACGGCTTGATCGGCAAACCAATCACCCTGCTGCAGGGTGGCGTCATCGATCTCGACCAGCAGCAGCTGGGGTGGGGGCTGGCGCGACCCTCGCCAACGCAGCAGCTGGGCTTCAAAGCCCCGCTCGACCAGCCGCCAGGGTCGCGGCTGCAGCGCAGCGAGACCCGCCGCTGTGACGCTGATCAGAGCTGCCAGTCCCCAGACCCAGCGGTGCCGCGCTGCCATGGTTCAGCAGCTCAGAACGCTGCAGCAGAGGGCTGCGCTTGCGGCTTGGGCTGTGCGTTGATCGGACGGACCGTGGTCAGTGCGACCACCTGGCGCAACAGCTCAGGTGGCACCTGCAACCCTGGATAGGTGCGCAAGATGTATTGAATCAAGGCGGGCAAATAGGGCGAAGCCTTCTGGTAGCCCCGGAACAACGGTCCACGCAACAGCGCCTCGTAGTCACTGCGCTTGAGTGTGCTGAGGGCCACGCGCAAGCCCTCAGGATTGAGCATCAGCTGCTCACCAGCACGGACCAACGTGGGCACAACGGTTGCGATCGGGACGCCATTGCGCAGGGCCTGCAGTTCCACCACCCCCTCAAGCACCGAGACCTGGCTGCGACCAGCACCATCGACCTCGAGCACGTAGTTGGTCCCGCGCACACTCAACCGCGACGAGCGGGTGCATCCGTTCTGGGGGCCGGAGACCAGAATCTGTCCCTGCTCGAGCAGAAAGCAGCTGCTGCCCAGCTTCATGCTCGAAAAGCGATTGATGCGCCCCACCGCACCGCTGCTGAAGCTCAGCTGGCCCCGGCTCTGCAGCGTCTTGATGGCTTCAGGGACCTGGGCCTCCTGTTTGACCACCGCCTGCTTGCCATTGATGTACAGCTGCTTGCCGTCCAGGATCTGCTGAACGGTGGCCGATCCAGGTTTCGACGTGGGCTTGGCTGGCTGTTGGGCCGGCGCCGAACCGGCGTAGAGGCCGAGTGCAGCAGCAGCGAGGAGCGACAGGCAACGGCTGGTCAAGAGACGGCAGAGCGAACAACTCACGGCCCCAATTGTGGGCCCAGCGGAGCAACATCGCAGCCCCCGGCGTTGCGCCACAGGCAAGCCAGGCAATAATTGGCATCTCTCAGCCAGCCGTACCCCTCGCGCCATGCGATCACGGACCGTGCCCGCGACCCGATGCACACCGCTGCGATTGCGGCGACGGCAGTGAACGTCTTTGACGCTGCCCCAAGCGAGCTGATCGCAGCGCTGCAGACCCATGGGGAGACGCAACAGCTCAGCCGCGGATCCGTGCTGATTCGCGAAGGTGACTGTGCCAGCGATCTGTTCATCGTGACGGCGGGGGCCGTGGCGGTGGCAACCCGCTCCGCCGATGGCCAGACCGTGCTGCTGGGCCAGGGCAGGCGGGGCACGCTGCTGGGCGACATGAGCTGGCTGGAGCGTCGTCCAGCCGTCGCCACGGTCAGCGCCGAGCAGGACTGCCAGGTGCTGCGCGTGGCCCACGCCGCGCTGGAGCGGTTGCTGCGCGAGGCCCCCGGCATCGCAGCAGCGCTCTACCGACTGATCGGGACCAAGCTGTGTGCGCAGATTCAATCCCAGAACAGCTGGATCCACCGCTTCAACGCCTCGCAACAGGAGCCGTTGCGCAAGGTATTGATGCTGTTTGCCGAGCTCAATGACGAGGATGTCGACTGGCTGCGCCAGCTCGGCCAGCTGCAGCGGCTGGGCCCCGGCGAGGTCCTGATTGACGAAGGCGACCCCGTTCCGGCCCTGTATCTGGTGCTGGCGGGCGACGCACGCATTGCGATCACCAGCGACGGCACCCGCAGACAGGTGGGCAGCTCGAGGCGCGGCGAAGTGCTGGGCGAAATGACCCTGCTCAGCCTCGACCAGGGCGGCGCCAGCGCCCTGGTCGAAAGCGCGGACGGCCTCGAAGTGCTCCGGCTCGACAAGGGCGCGTTGCTGGCGGCGCTGGCGGCCTCGCCGCAACGGGCGGTGCGGTTCTGGTGCGCCCTGGCCCGGATGTTGTCGCAACGCAGCCGCGAGCAGCTGCTCGAGCGCGGGCTCGCCGCAGCCAGCCACCAAGCCGAACAGCAGGACGATGACGAGGAACTCGATCTCGCCCAGCTCTCGGCGATCAGCGCCGCTGGCGCTCGCTTCGACTGGCTGTGTCGCCAGTTCCAGAACCAGGAGGGTTGAGGCTTGGAGCTGCGCGCCGGCGACGAGGTGCCCTGGCCCTGCCAGAGCCAGCGGATCGGCTTGGGCGAGGTGTTGCTGCTGCTGTTGCCGATCGGGGCAGACGGCGCAACCCAGGCCCGCCACCCCCTGGCCTGCCTGCCCCAGGGGTCGGTGCTGCCGGGGCGGCCCGCAGCGTTGGCGGCAAGCCTGGAGTGCCGGATCAAAGCCTTGCAGGACTGCCGCCTCGACCCCTGCAGCGACCCCACGGCTGCCGCCGACCTGGCGCAACGATTGCAGACGCCGCTGGCCCAAGCGACGAGCCCCGCTGACGACGAGGCCACCCTGGCCGCGTTGATCGCAGCCCATTGGCAGCAAGCCAGCGCGCGCCAGACGCAGCTGCAGGCCAGCCATCAACCGCTCGACGACGGTAGTGAACTGCAGCTGTTTTGGCACCTCGAGTGCGCCATCACGGCCCCACACGGCACGCCGGCCGATGGGTTGCAGGCCTGCGTCCAGGCCCTGTTGCAAAGCCAGCACGGCGATGCGGCAGCAGGTGCCCTGAAGCAACCGGCACGACTGGCGCCAGAGCCGCGCACCAGGCTGCAGCAATGGCTCGCCAGCAACGGGCTGATTGGACGAGATGTGGTGCTGAACGGCGATCTGCTGCGACAGGACTGTGGCGATCTGATCGGCTTTTTGCAGCAGTCACCGGACACCCCGGTGCTGCTGCTGTCGGGATCG
Source organism: Cyanobacteria bacterium K_DeepCast_35m_m2_023 (assembly GCA_016882345.1). Next base: position 3,984 of record VGQR01000057.1, on the reverse strand, counting down.
GCCGGCTATCGCCTCTGGGTGCCGGACCAGATGCCGCAACCCCTGCCCGTGCGGCAGGCCCGCGCCTGGCTGGACCAGCTCAACCCGCGGGTGGTGGCCGTCAGTCCCACCTTTGGCCGCGATGGGCTCAGCAGCATCGGGCTGGTGCGCTTTGCCTATGGGGCCCCCGAACACCGGGGCCGGTTTGTGATCGGCGGCCTGCTGATCGGCCTGGCCGTCGGTTTCGTGTTGGCCGTTGGCCGCGAGGTGGGAGCGGCCCGCTGGATCTTCGGGATGGGCTTCGCCGGCCTGACCGTCGGCGGCGGCCTGGGGTGTCTGAGCGGCGGCTTTCGCATCGGCATGGCGGTGATGCTGCTGGCCACGCTGCTGGGCCTGCTGACCCCCACCTTCAACACGGTGATCACCAACCAGGCCCTGCCCGATCGCGACCTGGGCCTGCTGCGGCAGATCACCGCGATCCTGATCGTCGCCGGTCTGACGCGGGTGGCACTCGAGTGGACCCAGAGCCGGTCCCTGCTGCTGCCGCAGCAACAGGGCGCCGCCCGCTCCCAGCTGGCGGGATTGCAGCGACTGCTGACGCTGCCACTCCAGTTCTTTCAGAGCTATTCGCTGGGACATCTGCAGTTGCGCTTTGGCGCGCTCGATGAACTGCGCCGCGAGATCCAGACGCTCATCGATGGTGGGCTCCTGAAAGTCGTGCTGAGCAGCATCTACGTGCTGTTTCTGTTGCGAATCAGCGTCAAGTTGACGGTGTTGGCCTGTGTCATCGCCCTGATGATGCTGATCCCCACGGCGGTGGTGGGGCTGCAGAGCCGCGTGCTGCAACGCCGGCAGGAGGCCTGCGATGGCCAGGCCCAGGGCCGCAATCTCGAGTTGATAAGTTCGGTGGCCAAACTGCGGCTGGCAGGCGCCGAAACGCGGGCGGCCCGCTGGTGGGCCGAACCCTACCGGCGCTCAATCGTGCTGGAGCGTGCCCTAGATGCCAAAGAGGCCGTCGGCGTGTTGCTCAGTGGCGTGATGCCCAACCTGGGCAACCTGCTGCTCTACATCGTGATCACCCGGCTCCTCGCCGAAGGGGTCGCCAACCCGAGCGTCGGCGCCCCAAACACCGGTGAGCTGCTGGGGTTTTTCTCGGCTTTTGGCACCTTCATCGGCGCCATGGCCAGCTTTGCCGACCTGCTGGTCGGCGCCTTTGATGTGCCGGTATTTGTCGAACAGGCAAAGCCAATTCTGACCGCCGTCAGCGAACGCAACGAAGCCTTGCTCGATCCAGGCGACCTGCAGGGTGGGGTCGCATTTGATCGGGTCAGCTATCGCTACGCCAGCGACCTGCCGCTGGTGCTCGATGGGGTCAGCTTTGCGGTGCAACCGGGGCAGTTCATCGCCGTGGTGGGGCCGTCGGGTTCCGGCAAATCGACGCTGGTGCGCCTGATGCTGGGCTTTGCCAAGCCCGAGAACGGCACGATCCGCTACGACAGCCAACCGCTCAACGGCCTGCAGCTCGACAGCGTGCGCCGCCAGATCGGCACGGTGCTGCAACACAGTGCCCTATTCAGCGGCAGCCTGTTCGAGGCCATCGCCGGGGGCTGCCTGATCAGCCACGACGAGGCTTGGCACGCCGCCGAAAGGGCAGGCCTGGCCGACGACATCCGACAGATGCCGATGGGCATGCAGACGGTGATCCCCGATGGCGGCGGCACGCTCTCGGGCGGGCAGCGGCAGCGGGTCGCCATCGCCCGCGCCCTGGTGCGCCGACCGCGGCTGCTGATCTTCGACGAAGCCACCAGTGCCCTCGACAACCGCACCCAGGCCGTGGTCAGCCAAAGCCTGGAACGGCTGGCCATCACCCGGATCGTGATCGCCCACCGGCTCAGCACCGTGCGCCAGGCCGACCAGATCCTGGTGCTGCAACAGGGACAGGTGCGTCAGCGGGGCTGCTTCGACACACTGATGGCCGAGGACGGTCTGTTTGCCGAGCTCATGAATCGCCAGATCACATGAGCCTGTTTCGCAAGAACGCGCTCGATGCGCTGAACAGCCCCGAACAGCTCGACGAGCCGATGCAACTGCTGCATCCGAGCTACTGGGCCCTGCTGCTGGCGCTGCTGGGGTTCAGTCTGAGTTTGGGGTTGTGGTCGATCGTTGGACGCCTGCCGGTGCGCATCACCGGCCAGGGGGTGCTGATTCGCGCCGACAGCGTGCAACGCATCCAGAGCGAAACGGCTGGCCGGGTGCAACAGCTGCAGGCCTCCATCGGCGACTGTGTTCGCCCTGGCGCGCCGCTGGCCCGGCTCGAATCGGTGCCGCAGGAACTGGAACGGCAGAAGGCCAGCAGCCAGCTGCAGCTGCTGATCGGCCAAGACCAGCGCGAAGACCAACTGGCAGCCTCACGCCAGGCTGAGCTGCAAGAACAGATCACCCGGGTGCAGGCGCTCGCCAGCAGTGGCGCCATTTCCAGAGACGATCTGGCGCAACGGCAGCAACTGCTCAGCAGCGCCAGGGTTGACCTGGAAAGTCGCAACAGCCAACGCCAGCAGCAGATCCAGGAACAGCGCAACCAGATCCGCATGCTCGAGCAGACGATGCAGCGCACGGCGACCATCAAGGCACCCCGCGCCGGCTGTGTGATCGACCGGCAGGTGAAGCTGGGCGACGTGGTGCAACCAGGCAGCACGCTGTTTGAGCTGGAGAGCGCAGGCCAGGCCCAGGCGCTGCAGAGCCTGGCCTTCTTCGCCCCGGGCGATGGCAAACGGCTCAAGCCCGGCCAGCGCGTGCAGATCACGCCGGCCAGCACCACGACCCAACGCCACGGCGGGATCGAAGGGCAGATCCTGGCGGTGCGCCCTCTGCCCGTCAATGAGGAGGCGGTCATCAGCCGATTGGGCAATGCCGCCTGGATCAAGGCCATCAAGCCCAACAACGACGGTCCGCTGATCGAGGTGCTGACCTCCCTGCGCCCGAACCGGGCCACCCCCAGCGGCTACGACTGGGGCGGCGGCAGGGGGCCGAACCTCAAACTCAGCGCCGGCACCCCCACCCGCGTGCGCGTGCTGGTGGAAGAGCGGCGACCGATCAGCTATGTGATCCCCCTGCTGCGGGATCTCAGCGGCGTGTACTGAGGCGATGTGGATTCATGACTTACTGGCCCGGTTCAAGGGGCGCAGGGTGCAAACACCCACGGTGTTGCAACTGGAAAACACCGAATGCGGGGCGGCCTCGCTCAGCATCGTGCTGCAGCACTTTGGGCGCTACGTCCCGCTCACCCAGTTGCGTGAGCTGTGCGGGGTGTCGCGCGACGGCAGCGACGCCGCCAACCTGCTGCAGGCGGCCCAGAGCCTGGGGCTGGAGGCCAAGGGCTTCAAGAAAGGCCTGCTGGCGCTCGAGCGGGTGTCGTTGCCGGCCATTCTGTTTTGGGAGTTCAATCACTTTCTGGTGTTGGAAGGATTCGTCGGCGACCGGGTGGCGCTGAACGATCCCGCCCTGGGCCCGCGCAGCGTCAGCCGCAGCGACTTCGACAGCAGCTACACCGGCATCGCCCTGACGTTTCGACCCAGCCCCGGGTTTGTGCGCGGCGGCAAGGCCCCCTCGGTCTGGCCGATCGTGCTGCGCCGCTTGCTGAGCGAGCGGCTGGGGGTGCTGTACGTGCTGCTGGCGGGGCTGCTGCTGATCGGCCCCCAGTTGGTGATGCCGGTCTATGCGCAGATCTACATGGATGAGGTGATCGGCCAGGCCGCCAGCAGCTGGCTCAAGCCGATGCTGTGGGCTTTGGCGCTCACCATCGCGCTGCAGGCGTCCCTGCAGCAGCTGCAGCTGGTGGGCCGGCGCAGCCTCGAACAACGGCTGACGCGGCGGTTTGCGGCCCAGTTTGAACACCAGGTGCTGGCCTTGCCCGAGCGGTACTACGCCCAGCGATACGCCTCGGATGTGGCCAGCCGGGTCGGCAGCAACGCCACCATCGCCGCCTTTATCGGCGAGCAGCTGATC
>VGQR01000056.1 GCA_016882345.1 Cyanobacteria bacterium K_DeepCast_35m_m2_023 | reverse complement strand
ATCAGCACGCCCCCCCGGCATGAAGGCGTTGTCGACGTGGCGTCCATAGCCCTGACCGGGCCCACAGCGGCTGAACAGAAGGCTGTGAATGGCCATGGGCAGGGCCACAGCCTTGAACAGGGCATTGGCCTCCAGGGCTTTGATCACCTGCTGGGCCAGGCCGTCATACAGTGGGCAATCCTGATCCAGCTGCTCGTTGCTCTTGACCTGCCTGGCGTAACGACCGGCGGTTTCGGCGCCAGCGTGCCAAGTGGATTCCGCATGCTCCAGCTGGCCGAGCAGGTCAACGCAGTGCTGCGGGGAGAGCAACGGCTCGAGCTGAACGTGCACGGGTGAGCAAAGACTGAGCACACTGTGCGCGACAGCAAGACCGTCTTCGGATCTCTGCGGGTAACAAATGCTACGCCGACCTGCGTCGTCTGAACCGCCAGGTCCATTAGTGATCCTGCACGATCAAACAAGATCTCGCACCCAATTGAATGGTGATGCTGCGCCGTACCGTTCCGCTGCTGGGGGCCCTGCTGCTGAGCCTGGCAGGACCGACAGCTGCCCAAAGTCAAGAGGTGCGGGTCTATTCAGGTCGCCACTACAGCAGCGACAACGCCATCTACGAGCGCTTCACCAAAGCCACAGGAATCAAGGTGCGCTTGCTGGAAAGCAATGACAGTGCCATTGTCGAACGTCTGCGCAGCGAAGGCCTCAACAGCTCGGCTGATGTGCTGATTCTTGTGGATGCGGCCAAGCTAGCCAATGCCACCGAACTGGGACTGTTCCAACCGATTGGCAGCGCCGAGCTGATGCGGGATGTACCGCTGAGCCTGCGTGATCCCAAGGGGCGCTGGTTCGGGCTTACCCGTCGCGTGCGTGCTTTCGCCGTGAACCCGAAGCTGGTTAACCCGGCCAGCCTTAAGACTTACGCCGACCTGGCCAAGCCAGCACTTAGGGGCAAACTGTGCTTGCGCAACCGCGCCAGCGTCTACAACCAGTCGTTGGTCGCTGATCAGTTGATCCTGCGCGGCGAACCGGCCACCAGAGCCTGGATCCGAGGCATGGTCGCCAACCTGGCCGATGAGGTGTACACCAGTGACACTGTGATGGCGCGGGACGTGGCCCGCGCCATCTGCGGAGTGGGGGTCCTCAACAGTTACTACGTGGCGCGAATGCTTTCCGGTCAGACCGGATCAGCCGATCGTGACTCAGCCCAAAAGCTGCGGATCATATATCCCAATCCGGTCCATGTCAATGTGAGCGGTGCCGGTGTGACCCGGCATGCCAAGAACCGCAGCCAGGCGATCCGGTTGATTGAATTCCTGACCTCATCAACGGCCGCCGAAGGCTTTGCCCAGGCCAGTTTCGAATACCCGCTCCAGGGCTTCGGCAACAACCCGATCCTCAGTCGCTTCGGCACCTTCACCCCTGATGGCCTCTCAGCCGCCCAACTGGGTGCCAAGGCCAAAGCGGCGGTGAAGCTGATGGCTGACAACGGTTGGCAGTGACAGTCAGTTGGCGCCAGAACCGTCTGAACCTGATGGCCGTGGTGGTGCTGATCAGTCTTCTGGCTCTTGTCCCGCTGCTGGCTCTCGGCTGGGATGCCTGGCTTGGTCGCGAACCAGGTACCAGCCTCAGCTTGGGCAGCGAAGGGCAATTGCAGCTGCAGAACACCGTGGCCATGGTGCTGGGTGAGGGGGTGCTGGGCGGTGTCCTGGGAACGGCCATTGGCTGGCTGAGCGCGGCATGTGACTTTCCGGGACGCCGGATGCTGCGGATTGCCCAGCTGTTACCGATGGCTTTTCCGGCCTATCTGCAGGCTGCCAGCCTGATCGACTGGGGCAGCCACCAAGGCTTGCGAATCAATGGGCTGGGCTGGGCCATCGCAATGCTCAGCCTTGCCAATTACACCTATGTGTTTCTGCTCAGCCACGAGAGCTTCAGTGCCGCCGGCCACTCGCTCCTGGATGCCAGTCGCAGCCTGGGGGTAGGGCCTTGGCGCAGTTTCTGGCGGGTAGCCCTGCCGATGGCACTACCAGCGATTGGAGCCGGGGTCGCGCTCAGCGCCATGGAGGTGGTCAACGAGCTCGGTGCGGTGCGCCTGTTGGGGGTGCCCAGCCTTTCGGCAGGCATTCTTGACCGCTGGCAGGCCGAAGGCGATGCCGCTGGAGCAGCGGTACTTTCACTGGTAGCACTTTCTATTGTTGCGTTTCTGGTGGCAGCCGAGCGGCTGCTACGGCACCGCAGCCGCCGCTGGAACCTGGCAGGCTCCGGCGTCAGCAAACCGCTCTGGCAACTCAAAGGCTGGCGTTCTGTTCTGGCCGCCGGACTGGTCGCGCTGCCACCCCTTTTTGCCCTGCTGATCCCCGCGCTGTGGATCGGCAGCGGCTGGGAAGCGCTGCGCAGTCCAGGAAGCGCTGAATTACTGCCGTTGGTGTGGCGCAGCCTGGGCCTTGCTCTGGCTGCCACCGGGGTCACCCTGGGTGCCGCCCTGCTGCTGGCGATCGTGCGGCGCTGGAGCCCCCAACCGCTGGTCAGGCAGCTGAGCTTTGTCGCCGGTCTGGGTTATGCCGTGCCCGGCAGTGTGCTGGCGCTGGGCCTGATTGTGCTCGGAGGCCCCCTGGCCCTGAGCCCGCTGCTGTTGTTGCTCTGGGGTTATGGCGACCGTTTCCTGGCGGTCAGCAAACAGGGGCTGGATGCAGCGTTCGAGCGCATCCCCCCCAGCGTTGACGAAGCAGCCATCAGCCTGGGCAGCAGCTGGAGCGCGGTGCTGCGGCGGGTGCATCTGCCGCTGCTGCGCGGCCCTGTGCTGGTGGGTGGCCTGCTTGTGTTCGTCGACGTGGTCAAGGAATTGCCCCTGACCCTGTCATTGCGACCGTTTGATTTCGACACGCTGGCGGTGCGGGTGTTTCAGTACGCCAGCGATGAGCGAGTCGGGGCTGCCATGGCCCCGGCGCTGCTGATCATGCTGTTCGGACTGATCGCCGCCAGCGCCCTGATCCCGAGCTTGGAGAAGCGCTGACAGGCCAGAGCGTTGTTATCACAGGGCCTGGTTGGTGGAGCTGGGCCAGGGGCTCAATCGCGCCCGCAGCGGCACTTGCCCCCCTTCCAGTGGGAGCACTTGCTCTTTTTGCAGCCCTTCTTCTTGGTGGCCACAAGCCGAGGGTCGCGTCCAGGAGCAGCGGGCACGACAGCGCCGGAATCACGGCGGGGACCGAGGGCTTCGGCCATAACGAGCGGGCCAGTGGGCAACGTTGTTGTGAGCTTATTGCAAACGATTCTCCTTAGCGCCCCCAACAAGGGAGGCATCACAGGACGATGTGATCGATCGCACAGTGGCTTGCGGCTTGGGGCGGTTGTGGCCTCAGCCCGGATCGGGCAAGAGCGGGTGGGGTGGGTCCAGCAGACCCATCAGCACCAGGGCGATCGCCGCGCGGGTGCGGTTGTGGGCGTTGAGCTTGTGATACACCTGCTTGAGATGGTGCTTGACCGTGTCGGTGGCCAGGTGCAGGGCGGCGCCAATCTCCCGGTCGTTGAGACCCATCACGACCTGCTGCATCACCTCCAGTTCCCGTCGGGTGAGCCCAGGATCACTGAACCGTCGGCTGCCATGCAGCAAGCGGGCAATCCGAGGTTCGAGGTACATGCCCCCCTGGCTGATGATGCGGATGGCGGTCATCAGATGGCCCGACCCCATTCCGGATTCGAGCAGGATGCCGTCGCTGTGGGTTTTGACCGCTTCCTCCAGCAACGAGGGATGGTGGTGCTGCAGAAACAGCAGCGAGCGGATCTCGGGCAACTGGCGCTTGGCCTCAACGATCAGCTCGAGCCCCGAGCCACGCTCGAGCAGCTGCGTGGTCACCAACAGGGTGGGCGGGCTGGTGGCAATCAGCGCCAGGGCTTCTTGATCGGTGGTGCAGGCTCCAACCAGGCGCTCGGGCATCTCGTCGTCCCCCAACCGCGAGCGGGCCCGTTCGGAACGGACCCACACCGCCGCCAGCAGCCGGCTTTGGCAACAGAACAAAATGCGTTCTTGCTCGAGCAGTCGGTCGAGCGCACCGCGCGGTGCCGAATAGGTCAGGTACGACTGGACTGCGTCCATCGACTCGGCAACAGCAGCCCCACGGCGTCAATGTAGGGCCGATCTGCTGCAGTGGCAGCCAGGTCGGGCACGGCTGCAGACGATCAGCCCGCCTGGCCGATCAGGTTGTGGTGGCCGGAGACCACCAGGGCCAACTTGGCGCGATCGCGCTGCAGTCGCTTGCTCAGGGCCTGCTTGCTGATGCCGCGCTGGCGCGACAGGGCCGTGATGCTGGCCCCCTCGACCACCACCGCATAGAGCGGCCGCACATCGATGCCGCTGGCGTGGATGCAATGCATCACCCGCTCGTAGTCGAGCTGCTCGAAGGGATTGGCCCCGCGGTTGTCGGCAACGCCATCGATCACCCGCAGGCCCTCATGGGCCAGCTGGGGCTCGTCGAGGCTCAGGGGCAGCAACCATTGGCGGGCGGCCTGGAGCCGCTCGCGCTCGTGCGGGGCGTCGTTGACGTTGGTGCCTTGATAGGCCAGGCGGTGAAGTTGCTGCGTGAGGCGATGGGGCAAGCGGACGCTGCCGGCATTCGACTCAAGGGCGTAGGCCATGAACTGGCGCACCCAGAGGTAGGCATAGGTCGAAAAACGGCAACCGGACTGGGGGGCAAACTTTTCGGCGGCGCGGTTGAGGCCGATGCAGCCTTCTTGAAGCAGATCCTCGAACTGCATGCTGTTGCCCCTCAGCCGGTGGCCAAAGGTCTTGGCAATGGACACCACCAGACGCAGGTTGGCGCTGACCATGCGCCGCTTGGCTCGCAACCCGGCCCGGCGGTCGCCTGCGCTGGCACCGGGCTGCTGCCCCCATTGAATCAAGTGACCCAGATGCAGTTCTTCAGCCGGGGTCAACAACGGCAGGGTCCCCGCCTGACGCAGCCAATGCTGGACACAGGTGTCCTGACGCATTCGGGTTTTGGCCTGACTGGTCCCCATGGCTGAGGGCGCTTGCGTGTCGAACAGCGTCAGCTTCTTCAACGGGCGCCGCCGATCCAATCCCCCAGTCGAGTGAAAAGCAGCAGGGGCGCGGACCGCTCCCCACCGCTAGCGTGAAAAGCCACAGCGCCGCTGCAAGCCATGGTTGAGGGACGACTGGCCGAGGAGAGGCGTCCAGCCCTACGCCTGGGACCCGCTGGCCGCGCCATGGCCCAGCCGATGGAACCCGATCTGCTGGAGGCTCTGCAGCACCACCTGACGATGGAGCGGCAAGCCCACATCGCTTACACGGCCATGGCCGTGTGGTGCATCCAACGGGAATGGCGCGGGTTTGCCCAACACTTCAAACAGGAGGCCGCCGATGAGCTGGGCCACGCCGGCCTGTTTGCCGATTACCTGGTGCAGCGGGCCCAGGGGGTGCAGTTCGAGGCCCTGCCCGCCCCCAGACAGCAGTGGACCGGCATCGATGAGATCCTGACCGATGTCTTCCAGATGGAAGCCGATGTGACCACCTCGCTGCACCAGCTCTATGCCCTGGCCGAGCGGGCCGGCGACGTGCGCACCACCGTTTTTCTCGATCCCATGATTCAGGGACAGATCGACAGTGAACACCAGGTGGCCCATCTGCTGGGGCGGGTGCGTCTGGCGGCCGACAACAGCGCCGCCCTGCTGATGATCGACGCTGAAATCAGCGCCGGCCAGATCCAGCCCATCACCCTGGCCTGAACTCAGGACCAGACCAACGGGCGATGGCATAGCTCATCGAGTAGCGCCATCGTCAACGAATCGCCCAGGGCTGGGCTACGGAGCAGGCTGAGGCTGAGACGCTGCAACTCTTGACGGCGCCGTCTGAGGCCATCGAGTTCGTGGTGCAGCCGCTGCACGAGCCCGGGGTTGTGGCAGCGCTCAAGGTCCTGCAGCAGCTGGGCAGCTCGGCTGCGCAGGCGGCAGGTCTCACGGCAGAGGCTGCCCAGCACCGTGTCCGAGTCGGTCGTCATGGTCACAGGGCGAACAGGGGTGCGCTTTCGACCAGGGCCGGGGCCAGGCGAATGCTGGGCTCGCCTGCCGGCACAGCCATCAGATCGGCCTGCCGCAGGCGCGAGATCAGGCGGGTCGTGGTGACACGGGTGGTGCCGATCAATTCGCCGATGCGCTCATGGGTGAGGCGGAACGGCAGATCGCACCAGTGACCGCAACGCCGTCCGAGACGGTTCACCAGCAGAGCCAACAGGGCATGGAGCCGCTGTTCGGCCTGACCTAGATGGCGGATGCGCAGCAGCTGCAGCGTCCATTCGTTGACGGCATCAAAGCCCTGCCCCGACGACGGAACCGCATCGCTGCGGAAGGCCAGCGGCGTGAGCGCCTCAACGCAGACCCCCTCGCTGCAGAGGCGATCGGTCTGCAACTGATCGCCCGGCTGCAGAAAGGCCAGGGTCATGCCTTCGGTCTCCTCGCAGGGGCAGTACACCCGGGCCACCCCGTCGATCACCTCGATGCAGGAGCCGGCAGGGCGCAGTCCCGGATCCAGCAGCACGGACTGACCGATGGCCAGCCGTACCAGCGCACGGGATGGCTCTTGGGGCGCCTGGAGGAGGGAGGCCACCATGTCTGCGATGCTTATTGCGAATGACTCGCAACCTAAACAAGCAGGCCGTCTTTTTGCAAGCGATTCTCAAAAACAACGACCCGGGCCGGGCTTCTACTTGCTGATCAGCACATCAACACCACTGGTGCGGCGCCGCACCAACACGCCGACGTCGTGCTCACCGCGGTGCAACTGCAGGTCGATCTCCTCTTCAGCGAGGCGCAGACCGCCGATCTCGAGCACGTTGATGTCCGGTGGCAGCACTGGATGCCGCAACTGCACCTGCACCCGGCCGGTGGTCTCTTCGCGACCGATGGCCATGCCGGTCACCGCCTCGAGCAGGGCAAACACCGCACCACTGGCCCAGGCCTGGGGGCTGCAAGCCACGGGGTAATGGGTTGGACCTTCATCGTCGCGGCGCGAGAACCCGCAGAACAATTCGGGCAGTCGCAGCATCGGCATGGCCCGCGCCGTGTCGAACAACCCGGTGAAGAGGCGCATCGCCTCGGCGCGGTAGCCATACCGCGCCAGCCCGAGGGCGATCAGGGCGTTGTCATGGGGCCAGACCGAGCCGTTGTGGTAGCTCATCGGGTTGTAGCGGGCTTCACGTTCATCGAGGGTGCGCACCCCCCAGCCGTTGAAACTGCTGGGAGCCAGCAGCTGCCTGGCAATCGAGGCCGCCGCCTCGGGGGTGGCGATGCCGGTCCACAGACAGTGGCCAGCGTTGGAGCTGCGCACCGCACAGGGCTGACCCTCGCCATCGATCGCCATGGCGTAGGTGCCGATCGACGCACACCAGAAGGCGGCATGAAACCGGGTGCGCAGCGCATCGGCCTGATTGAGCAGGGTCTCGGCGGTGTCATGGCGGCCGAAACGGCGCTGGATCGCCGCCATCGCGCGGTGAGCGCCATAGCTGTAGGCCTGCACTTCGCACAGGGCGATCGACCCCTCCGCCAGGCGGCCATCGCTGTGGTGCACCGCATCGTCGGAATCCTTCCAGCCCTGATTGCGCAAGCCACCCTGCGCCGCGCACCGGTACCGCAGGAACCCATCCACGCTGCCCGCCTCGGCCCTCTGAATCCAGGCCATGGCGGCCTCAAGCGCCGGCAGCAGCTCCTGGTTGAAGGCTATCTCACCGCTGCGGGCCAGATAGTCGGCCGCCAGAATCACAAACAGCGGCGTTGCATCAACGGTTCCGTAATAGCGGCCAAACGGCACCTCCCCAAGGGCTGCCATCTCGCCGAAGCGGGCCTCGTGCAGGATCTTGCCGGGCTCGGCGTCGCTGCTGCGATCGTCCGCCTGCGCCTGCGACTCGGCCAAAAAACCAAGCACCCCCCTGGCCAGACGGGGCTCGACGAGCAACAGCTGCCGCGCCGTGATCAGGCCATCGCGACCAAAGGGACAACTGAACCAGGGGACACCGGCATAGGGATACAGCCCGTGGGCGTGTTCGCTGGCCAAGAGATGGCCATCCGCATAGGAGCGGGCCAGCCAGGCATTGAAGGCTGGGTTGTCGCTGCTGATCACCGCTGCACGCCGGCGGGCCTCGCGACATCGGGCGATCGTTGCCGCGATGGCGTCGCCGTAGGCCGCCTCGGGGCTGGGCTGCAGTTGCAAGGGTTGGGGCCGATGGAACGTCAGTTCGAGCACCAACCGCCACGGCTGGCGTGGGGCAAGCCGGATCGCCAGGCTCAGATGGTCATCACCGACCTCGTGCAGAGGAGTCCCCAGGCGCACCTCCGTGCAGCGGAGTTCGCCATCGAGCCCCTGATAGCGCCATTCGAGGGCATCGCTGCGGCAGCTGAGCACGGTGTGGCCCCGCTGGGGTCGGCACAGCCCGCGCACCTCGAAGATGTCGCGAAAGTCGGCATCACAGCACAGCGTCAGCGGCACGTCGAGCTCTGCTTCGCCGTAGTTGGTGAAACAGAGCTCCTGCAGGCAGGAGGTCGGGGTGAGCACGCTGCTGCGCTCGATGTGAACCACCCCCTGGGGCGGTCCCAAAGCCGAGCTGGCATTGGTGAGATGGCTGACATGCACCCCCATCCCACCGCGCTCGGTGGAACTGAGCACGGCACCCGACTGGCCCCACAACAGCAGTTGCAGGCGGCTCACATGGCGGGTGCCGCGATGAAAGATCCCCGAATCGGGATGGGTCTCGGGGCAGATCTCCCCACGGCCATCGAGCATCGCAAAGGTTTCCCCGTCCTTGAGCACGAATGGGGGGAGCTGGTCATGCGGCATGCAGCATCGGCACGACCACGCCAGCTTGACTGCGCCGGGCCTGGATGAGGTGCCGGTACAGCTGCTCGTAGTTTTCGGCCTGACGGCTGGCGCTGAAGCGCAGCTCGAAGTTGGCGCGCACGCGGTGGCGTTCGAAACGCTCGATGTGGCGCACCGCTTCGATCGCTTCGTCAATCAAGGTCACCAGGGTGCCGTTGAGGCCCTGCTCGATCACCTCGGGCGTGGAGCCGTGACGCCAGGCGATGACCGGGGTGCCGCAGGCATTGGCCTCGATCATCACCAGCCCGAACGGCTCGGGCCAATCGATCGGGAACAGCAGCGCCAGCGCGTTGCCCAGCAGCTCCTGCTTGCCCCCATCGTCGACCTCACCGATGAACTCGACCAGAGGATTGCCGATCAGCAGGGGCTCGATCACCTCGCGGTAGTAGACGTTGTCG